>JBGSYY010000146.1:0-6529 GCA_041750675.1 Isosphaeraceae bacterium
CGGGCGCCGCCCGGCCGAAGCCGCTAGCCACGCCGCCCGAGCCTGTCGAGGAGTCCTATACAGAGCGACTCCGCCGCGCCAAGCAACAAGCCCGCGACCAGAAACGCCCGCGCCGCGAACGCGACGACGAGCCAAACGAATCGTGAACATGATGATGAAGCGACCCATGACGCCCTCTCCCCGAAAGTGACCGATACCCGGAGCTTTGACCAGCGATGTCCGATCACCCCAATGTCAGCATCGAGGCCCGCGCCGACGAATTCCGGGCGGCGTTTCAGCGTGTACGCGACGAAATCGCACGCGTCATCGTCGGCCACGACGAAATTGTCAACGGCGTGCTGACATGTTTGTTTGTTGGCGGTCACGCCTTGCTGGAGGGTGTGCCGGGGCTGGGGAAGACCTTGCTCGTGCGGACCCTGGCCGACGCCGTTGACCTGGAGTTTAACCGCATCCAGTTCACACCCGATCTGATGCCGGCCGACATCATCGGCACGAACATCGTGATGGAAACGCCCGAAGGTCGTCGCGTGTTCGACTTTCAACGCGGGCCGATCTTTGCCCAGATCATCCTGGCTGACGAGATCAACCGAGCGACGCCCAAGACCCAATCCGCCATGCTTGAAGCCATGCAGGAGCATTCGGTCACGGTCGGCGGAGTGGTTCACCGTCTGCATGAACCGTTCTTCGTGCTGGCAACGCAGAACCCTATCGAGCAGGAAGGAACGTATCCGCTACCGGAGGCGCAGCTCGATCGTTTCTTCTTCAAACTCGTCGTTGGCTACTCGACACGGGACGAATTGGCCGCCATTCTCGACCGCACGACGCGCGGCGAGCGGCCCACTGCCACGAAGGTGCTGGACGGCGAAACCTTGATCCGCATGCAAGCACTTGTCCGCGAGGTGGTTATCGCACGCCATGTGCAGGATTATGCGATCCGGCTGGCCCTCGCGACCCACCCGGAAGGCGCACACGCCCCACCGGTAACGAACCAATACGTCCGCTGGGGCAGCAGCCCGCGCGGCGTGCAGGCCCTGGTGCTGGCGGCGAAGGTGCGGGCCTTGCTCGGCAGCCGCTACAATGTAGGTTACGAGGACTTGAGACGATCGTATCTTCCCAGCCTCCGCCACCGCATCTTGTTGAACTTCGAGGCCCAGGCTGAGGGAATCGAACCGGACGAGGTGCTTTTGAAGCTGCTCGACACAGTTCCCGAGAAGGCCGAGGACAGGGCGGAACTGACCGCTGTGCGTTGAGACGATTCCATGAGCTTACACCACGACATCTACGACCCGCCGCCCGCGCCGATCCCTTATACGCCGCCGGCCGCGCCACCGATCGTCTGGAGCCGCGGCGACCTGCTGGCCCTGGGCCTGCTGGCGTTTCCGGTCTATCTGGCAGCTGTCTGGGCATGGGCCATCGATCCCACCCTGGGCGTGTGGGTGACGGCGGCCGGGCTGTTCATGATCCTTGAGACATGGCTCTCGGCAGTGACCTTCCTGCACCGACACCCGCACGCTCGCACCTTGGCACCCCGGAGTCGCTGGCTGATTTTCTTGGTCGCGCTTCTGCCCTGGCTGCTCTGCCTGGTGTTCGGCGTGGCCTTGATGCTGGGCCTGTTCGCGTTGTCGGACCATTTCCTCGTCGCATGATCGATGTCTCCACCAAGGCGCTGCATGTCATGAAATCGACCTGCCAACGTGGAGTGCGTTCCGGCGACCCGGCCCAGGGCGACTCGATGCCAGCGAGCGAGCCGGTCGTCACGGCAAGTCTAATGCTGCTCAGCATCGCGACGCTGGCCGGCGCTAACGGGGCGAAGCAATGGTTCGTCCTCGCGGCGGTCGGCTGGATCGCCGTAGTTGTGCTGTTTGGTCCGGGTTCGGAGGCGATTCGATTTGCGCTGCCGAGCCCGATCCCATTGACTCAATCGCGAGAAGAGATCGTCCCACCCGAGTTGCCTGGAACGCTGGGTGATCGAGCCTCCGCCGCCCAGCGATTTGAACTGCTCAGCATGGCCCTGCTGACGGCGGCCGCCGTGTCGAGGCTGTGGACGAAGCGACCTTCACCGGGCGACAACGCGGGAACCGCCCTGGCGTATCCATCCGTCCTGAAGTCGAATGGCGGGAGCCTCGATCGTGCCTGAAACCGAGAAGACCCCGCTCCTCGATCCCGTGTTTCTCACCAAGCTCGAACAGCTCGAACTGGTCAGCCGACGGATCTTCGTCGGCCGCATGAAAGGCGAACGACGCAGCAAACGTCGAGGCTCGTCGGTCGAATTCGCCGACCACCGCAACTACACCGCCGGTGACGACCTCCGGCATCTCGACTGGAACGTCTATGGCCGGCTCGACAAGCTCTTCCTCAAGCTCTTCCTCGAAGAAGAAGATCTCCACGTGTCGATCTTGCTCGACACAAGCCTGTCGATGGATTTCGGCGACCCGACCAAGCTGCACTATGGTAAGCAAGTGGCTGCCGCGCTTTCGTTTATCGGCCTCGTCAACCACGACCGGGTGCGGATCGACGCCTTCAGCAGTCAGCTCGACGACGGCTTGTCGGGCCTGCGCGGCCGAAGCCAGATGTGGCGCGTCGTTCAGTATCTCGACGGCTTGCCCGCCTCCGGCTCATCCGATCTTGCCTCGGCGGCCAAGGCGTTCGCCACCCGCCACCAGGGCAAGGGCGTTGTCATCGTCATCTCCGATTTTCTCGACAAACGCGGCTACGACGTCGCTCTGCGCTACCTCCTGGCGCGGCAGCTCGATATCTACGTCATCCACGTCCTCAGCCAGGAAGAGCTTGAGCCGGAACTCGTGGGCGACCTGCGGCTCGTCGACTCCGAGGACGGCGAGGAAGCCGAGATCAGCATCTCTCCCTTATTGCTTAAGCGATATAAGGAGAACCTCGATAATTTCGTCGGCGGCCTACGCGATTGGTGCAACCGTCGCGGAATCGTGGCAATCACGACCAGCAACCAGAACCCCTTCGACCGCTTGATCCTCGACTATCTCCGCCAACGCGGCCTCGTGCGCTGAGAGCGAACCCTGGACCGAACGCCCATGACGTATGTGAATATCACCAATCCTTTTATTTTCGGCATCCTGGCCGGTTTGTTGTTCGCATATTTGATTTATATGATGATCCGCAAACGCAAAGGGCTGCGGCCGGGCGTTGTCGATCGCGAGCCCGAGATCTGAGCGAACCCCGCCATCCGTTCCGAACCGGAGCGCCCGTACGATGCCGATGCCGTTCCCGATGCCGATCCTCGCCCAACGCGTCCCCTGGCAGTTCAACAGCCCGCTCAATATTAGTGCGTGGGCGGCGCTCGCATTGGTACCTTTGGGGATTCTGCTGCTTTATTTTCTCAAGTTGCGGCGTCGCCCCGTACAGGTGCCGAGCACCATCCTCTGGAAACGAAGCCTGGAAGACCTTCGCGTCAACAGCCTGTTTCAACGTTTGCGCAAAAACTTGCTCTTGTATTTACAGCTTCTGTTCGTGGGTTTGCTCTTGCTCGCTCTGGCGGGTCCAGTCGTTCAGGGTCTAGCCCGGCAGGGTCAACGCCTGGTGCTGGCGATCGATGAATCCGCAAGCATGGGCGCGACCGACGTCGATCCCGGCCCCACCCGGCTCGACGCCGCAAAGCTTGAGGCCCGCAAGGTGATCGAGGCGATGGGCCAGGGCGACCTGGCGATGCTCGTCGCCTTCGGCTCAGATGCTCGCGTGGTAGCCAACTACACCGGAGACAAGGGCCTGCTCATCCGCCAACTCGCCGCCTTGCGGCCGACCGATTCGTCCACCTCGCTGCGCGAGGCATTGCAACTCGTCGCAGGGCTGGCCAATCCTCAGAAGTACCTTGAGCCCGGCGAAGGGGTCGTTGCCAGCGAGATTGTGCCGCCCCGCCTCTTTCTCTTCACCGACGGCGGCTTCGCCGACGTCCCGGGATTTAGCCTCGGCAATATCCAGCCCGAGGTCGTCGTTGTCGGCCCGCCACCCCGTCGTCCTTCGACGCCCGTGGTCGCTCCCGTCTCAAACCCGGACGCCGACCCATCCGGCTTCCTCGCCGACGAACCCGCAATGACCGCCCCCGTGCTGGTTCCCTCAGACAACGTGGCGATCCTGGCCCTGAGCGCCGCGCGCTCCGACGAAACGCCCGAACAAGTCCAACTCTTCGGCCGTGTCCGCAATTTTCGCGAAGAATCCGTCGCCTGCCGCGCCGCGCTCTTCAGCCGAGAGCCTAGTCGACCAGGTGTGCCCGACACGCTCATCGACGCCGTAGCGCTGCAAATACCCGCACGCTCCGACCAATCGTTCCAGTTCGATCTCCGCTCCGCCACGGCAGAAACCCAGTACATGGTGCGGCTCGACGTGGAAGACGCCTTGGCACTGGACAACACCGCCTATCTCGTGATCGGCAGCCCGCGCAAGGCCCAGGTGTTGATCGTCGGTGGAAACAACCGGTTTTTGGTCGATACGCTCACAACAGACACAACCCGTCAACTGGCCGAGGTCACCAACGTGACGGCCGAACAACTCGGTACTCCCGCAGTGGCCGGCGATCTGGAATCCGGCACCTACGATCTGGTGATCTTCGACGGCGTCGAACCGCCACCCTCCCCCCAGGCGAATACCCTCTGCTTCGGCGTGCTAACGCCCGGCGTTGCGCCCGACCGCGCGCGTTCCGTCGAAGGTCCGGTCGTGCTCGACTGGAATACATCCGACGCACTTTTGCAATACATCCGCGATTTCGCCGGCGTGACGATGCGCCGAGCTCTGGTGCTCGATCCTCCCGTCGGATCGCGTGTGCTCATTGAAAGCGACCAGGGGCCGCTCGCCTACGCCGTCTCGCGCGCCGGATTCGTCGATGTCTGCATCGGCTTCGGTCTGGTCGAGGGCCGCGAGTTCAACACCAACTGGCCGCTCCGTTCTGGGTTTCCTCTCTTTATTTACAACAGTCTGCGCGTGCTCGGCTCCGCGCGCGAGGCCGGCGGCATCGAGTCGTATGCCCCAGGTGCGCTCGTGAGCCTGCCCCCGACAATACCCGGCGAAAAAGTTGAGGTCGTTGATCTCACTGGCAAGCCCGTTGAGTCGGTCTCCCGCTCGCCCCAGGGGGCATTCGTCGTCACTCAGGCACGGGGCACGGGCATTTACGACGTCCGCTGGACCGATGGTGGCGAGCCGGATCGTTCCTCGTTCGCCGTCAATCTGTTCGACCCCCGCGAAAGCGATCTCTCCACTCGGGGCCGCGTGCCGCCCGGCGTTCCCGACGACCAGGCCGACCAGTATCTCATCAAGATCGGCTTCAACCCGGTCGCCGCCACGAACGTCGACGCCCCCGCCTTGCTTGAAGGCTGGTGGCCGCTCACCCTGCTCGCCCTCGGCGTCGTCCTCATCGAGTGGTTTCTCTACAACCGCCGCGTCGCCCTCTGATCAACATTCTGCACCCAGGCTCGATCCCCCATATCTTCCTCGGAACGATTCCTTGAGCTTCAATGGACCGAACCTGCCGCCTACAAGCATGAACGCCTGCGTCAAGCCGCCGCGGGCCGGCCACCCGACTATGTCCCCTGGCTGATCGCCCTCGGAATTTCCGCCTTGTTGTTCGGTGCGTCTGCCTCGCGAGGCGAACCGTATATTGCCGCAAGTTGGCCCTTAACGGTTCTATTCGCCGTGGCGATTCCGCTCGGTTTGCTCGCCTTCTTGAAATGGGTCGGCCAGGCTTTTGGAGACACCGTGATCCTGAGTAAGAAAGGGATCAATCGCAATGGTGTTCAGCGCGCAGGCATGGTCATTCGCTTTTGGCCCTGGGACCAAATCACCCGCGTCTCGATCCACACAACCGAGATCGAGGGCGAGCCTCTGCACCTCCTTTTCGCCCATACCGACCCCGACGGCGAAGCCGGCTTCGGCTTCGCGATCAATCCCAAGATCGACATTGGCGATATCGCGAGGATCGTCGAAGCCAACGGCCTGCCTTGTCGAGTCGTGTCCTAGCCGCTGCCCCAGACTCAAGGCGTCAGGGCACGCTGGGTCAACAGATACGCAATCAGATCCAAAAACTCCGATTCCCCAATCTGATCCGCCAGGTTTGCGGGCATCGGCGAGAGCGACGACACCGCACGCTCCTCGATCTCCTCGCGCCGCAGCGTGATGATCTTGCCCTGGGCATCGGCGATCGTCACCGCGTCACTCCCTTCCTCATCGCTCGTAACCAGCCCATTGAGCACGCGGCCGTCCGCCAACGCGATCCGCGACGCTCGGAAGGCCTGGTCCACATTTCGGTTCGGATCGAGAATATCCTCCATCAATCGCTCTGGACCACGCACGCCAATGCCGTCAAGTTGTGGCCCGACCCTCGCCCCCTGGCCGCCAAGCTGATGGCAGGCCGCACAGTGCTTGGCGAAGCTTGCACGGCCTCGTTCACCGTCCGTCGCGATGGAGTTACGAGCAAACGCGGCGGCGCGGCCCGCAATCAACGCATCCGCCGCTTCGACGGCAGGCGGCAATTCGCGAGTCAGCTCGGCCACCGCAGCGTCCAATCCCT
>JBGSYY010000147.1:0-25958 GCA_041750675.1 Isosphaeraceae bacterium
CGGACATGCACAGGGTCGGCGACCTGGAGGCCGATCAGCCGGTCGCGGGTTCCATCGGTCGAGCCGTCGTCGACGAAGATCAGCTCGTAGTCGAGACCGGTCGGCCCCAACACGGCGTCCAGCTCGACACAAAGCGGCTCGACGTTTTCAACCTCGTTGAAAACCGGGATGAGTACGGACAAATCCACCGCCGAGGAGTCGCCGTTGGTGGCCGACCCGGGATCAACGGACACGGGGATCGAGGCTTGGCGGCTGAAGGGCATGATCGGCTCGATCCTGGTCCGTCCGGGCTTCGATTCTCACATCACGAATTGACTGAGGTAACGCTGGCTCAGGATGAGAGCGGATTTGCGACGCTCGAGTGAGTCTTCAAAGGAGCGGTCTTCAACCTCAACCGCGACCGGGCCACGGTAGCCGATATCGCCCAGGGCGGCGAAATACGCACCCCAGCGCACGTCGCCCAGTCCCGGCAGCTTGGGGGTGTGCCAGAGCTTGGGATAGGAAAGCACGCCGTGCTGGTCGAGCGCGGCTCGGTCGATCCGAGCATCCTTGGCGTGGACATGGAAGATCCGGTCGGCGAACTCGTGGATCGGGGCGAGGTAGTCCATCTGCTGCCAGATCATGTGCGATGGATCGTAATTGAGGCCAAGATTGGGGCGGCCGATGTCGCGAAACAGCCTGCGCCAGATGGCGGGCGTGGTGGCCAGATTCTTGCCGCCTGGCCATTCGTCGGCCGTGAAGAGCATGGGACAATTCTCGATGGCGATCCGAACGCCGCGGCTGGCGGCAAGGTCGACCAGGGGGCCCCAGGTGTCGAGCATCCGGGGCCAGTTGTCGTCGATCGATCGTTTCGGGTCTCGGCCGATAAACGAAGTGACCACGCCGATACCGAGGGCGGCGGAGGCCTCGATGACCCGAGGGAGGTGGGCGGCGGCCTGTTCGGCCTCGGCGGAATCGGCGGAGAGGGCGTTGGGGTAATAACCGAGAGCCGATATGGCGACGCCATGCTGTTCCTGGGCGGCTCGAATGGAGCGGATGCCGGCTTCATTCAGGGCGCTGACGTCGATGTGGGTGACGCCGGCATAGCGGCGCTCGGCCTTGCCGGGGGGCCAGCACATCACCTCGACGCAGGTGAAGCCGTGCTCGGCGGCGAAGGCGAGGAGATCGTCGAGCGAGAGTTCGGGCAGGATCGCGGAGACGAAGCCGAGTTTCATGGCGGTGGGAGCCTTTCGATCTCTCGGGAACGCTTGGATCACTCAGGCTGTATGTGAGGCGCGGGCGACGTCTTGGAGCACGCGAGCGATCTCGTCGTCAGCGGGGAACGAGCCTTCGGCCTGAGCCGAACGGTAAGTGGTTTCGATCTCGCGAAGCTTGGCGGTGGCCGCCTTGAGGGCGTCGGGCGTGAGGTAGTCGATAAACAGCTTGCCGAGGAGGTGGTCGGTCTCGTGCTGAATGGCGCGGCTGTGCAATTCCTCGGCGTCGATGGTGCGTTCGTTGCCGTCGAGATCGTAATAGCGGACCCGAATCCGCTTGGCACGTGGGACGGGCGCGTAGAGACCCGGGAGGCTCAGGCAGCCTTCCTCGGCGGTGTACGAGGAGTGTCGCTTGACGATCTCGGGATTGAGAAAGACCTGCTCGTGGTCCTTCTGATCGGAATCGGCGGTGATGTTGAGGACGAAGAAACGGTACGGGACGGCCACCTGATTGGCCGCCAGGCCGATTCCACGCGACTCGTACATCAGGTCAAACATTTGTCGGACCTGGGCGCGAAGCGCGGCGTCGATTTGACGCACGGGGACCGATTCGAAGCGAAGCGCCGGATGAGGGTAGGTGACGATCTTGAGCAAGGGGCTTCGACATCCTGAATGATGAAGGAAAAGCGAGTCGGCTTGAGTGTAACCGCGGCGATGCATATACGCTCGAACCGGAATTATAGCCGGTTGAGTTCGAGGGGAGCGAGATCGTAACGAGTGCTTCGAGGGCCGAATCAGACCCCGGAGACGGAGTTCGAGACCAGAAGGAATCAGGTTGAGGGGGACGCGGGGTGTCGTGTTGACTCTCTTGATAGGGCCTCAGGGTCCAGAGCGTGGGGCGATTTTCGCGATCAAAAACACAAAAAGTTATCTTTTGGATGCACTAAATCAGGAAAAGGTAGAGAGCGGTCTTGGTTGCGCAGAGTGACCGGAATTGGGCATCAAGAGAACGACAAACGCGGGTTAAGCACAAAGCCGTAGAAACCGGAACTGTCTGTAGCGAAATTGACGCTTGTGACGAAAATCACTGGCGAGTTTGGCCTAGAATTGAGGAGAAAGGGTTGGCGATCAGGCCTTTAGTATGCGGTCGCGGTGGGTTGCGACGTGGCGCGTGGCGTTGCGGGTATCGATGACGAGCTGGCTGTGAGCGACGATGAAAGGCCAGTCGTAGGCTGAGTGATCGGTAACGACCAGGAGGGCGTCCTGGGAGGCGAGATAGTCGGGAGTCAGGGGTTCGCTGGCGAGACCGTGGCCGAGTCCGGGCCAGTGACGCATGGCGGGAAGGTTAGGAATGTGTGGGTCGTTGTAAGTGACGAGAGCACCTTTTTCCTTGAGAAGATGCAAAAGTTCGAAGGCGGGCGACTCGCGGGGGTCGTCGACATCTTTCTTGTAGGCGATGCCGAGAATGGCGATACGACTGCCCTTGATGGGCTTGCTACGGTCGTTGAGGGCGTCGGCGAGCCGGGAGACGACGTATTGGGGCATGGACGTGTTAATTTCGCCCGCCAGCTCGATAAATCGTGTGGAGAGGCCGTGCTTGCGAGCGACCCATGTGAGGTAGAAGGGGTCGATGGGGATACAGTGTCCGCCGAGGCCTGGCCCTGGATAGAACGCCTGGTAGCCGAAGGGCTTGGTTTTGGCGGCCTCGATGACCTCCCAGACGTCGATGCCCATTCGGTCGTAGAGGACTTTCAATTCGTTGACGAGCGCGATATTGACGGCTCTATAGGTATTTTCCAGGATTTTGCAGGCTTCGGCGACTTCCGGACTCGAGACCGTAACGACCTGGACGATGACGTGGGAGTAGAGGGCGGCGGCAAGCTCGAGGCTGACGGGATCGAGGCCGCCGACGACCTTGGGGATGGTCGGGGCGGAGAACTGGGCGTTTCCGGGATCTTCCCGCTCGGGGCTGAAAGCGATGAAGAAATCGACCCCGGCGCGGAGGCCCTGTTGGGTAGCGGCGGGCGCGGATTCGAGAATTGGCAGCAAGACGTCGCGTGTTGTGCCGGGATACGTGGTGCTTTCGAGGATGATGAGCTGGCCGGGCCGGAGCGTGCGTGCGATCGCCTTCGTGGAGTTGATGACGTAGGTGAGGTCCGGTTCGCGTGCGTCGGTCAGGGGGGTTGGGACGCAGATCAGGATGGCGTCGGCCTCGGCGAGCCGGTCGAACTGTTCGGTTGCTTCGAAGCCTGCTTCAAGCATCTGCTCGACGACTGCGGCAGAAATGTGGCCGATGTAGCTTTTTCCGCCGTTAAGCGAGTGGACCTTGTCGGGGTCGACATCGAAACCAATTACGGTGAAGCCTCGTTCCGAGAAGGCGCGGGCGAGGGGGAGGCCGACGTAACCGAGCCCGATAATGCCGATTTTTGATTCGTATTTCGATATCCGTTGCGCCAGCAGCGAGGCGGGTTCGGCCGCTAGGGCGGGAGTTTCAGGCCGATGGTGTCTGGTCATTGATCGAATTCCGTGAGCGGAGAGTACGGCTATGAGGCCGGGTCGCCAAGAATCGAGGGCGGAATGACCCAGTAATGCTGGGAGCTCAGCTTGAAACCAGGAAATGTGGGTCTTGCACTATCTTAATGGAGAATCAAAAGGAGTTGTGTCGAGGCCGGTGATCGAGGGGTGTTTTGGAGCGCTTCGACGAAATGGAGACAGACATTTCAGGAACGCGGGGCTGTGCTCAGCATGGTGAGAGGCCGATTGGGGTAGGGGGCGAATCGAAGCGATCCGTCTTGTGGGATAGGAGCCGCTGATGCCGGGCAGGTGTGAGGTTTCTTGGTGACGATTCCCGGAGAAGCAAACCGCCTGAGTCCCCGAAAAGCGGGATTTTGTGCATGAAAACCACTCGATTCGGGGTTTGGTACTCGAACCACTTGGGGACGAGGACCGGACGCGGCGGTGGGTACAGAAGCGTAAGGGGCGGACAGTGGCATATACGCATGCGATGCATATTTGCCTAAGAATCACAAATATGGTCGACTAAAGCGCCGGGCTGGTTCTCGTAGGTTCGTCTTTGTGGTGGGACGATTCTCCGATGGCAGTGGAGGCGGCAAGTTGATGCATGCATTAACGCATCAAGAAAATTGGATACCGCACTGGTAGGGTCTTGAAGAAACAAATGATTCTTGTCAACTTCGGTGCTCCTCATTTGGCTGGTCTAGGCTGGGACTGATTCTGCGGTCCCTCAAGCGCCTCGATCATTCTGCCAATCCCCCTCACCTAAAAAACATTGTTGTGTTTGCGAGACGCCGGCCATCGAGGCCTTCGTGAGCGAGTTCTCACCTCAGCCTTCGTGTCCTAGGGTCATTGCGCAGCGCAACGATGCGTTTGTCAGTACTCGAGGCTACACCTCGGTTCCGGGAGTTTGCACCTGATGTCCACGATGTCTTTGACGAGCCGATTTCGTACGATAGTTGGCGCGATGGTGATGAAGCGTGGCGAGGCCGCACGGCATCGAGGGCGTCGAAGGGAGACGTTGGGACAGATTGAAGCGCTTGAGCAGCGGTTGCTTTTGCGGGCACCACTGTCGGCCCCGCCGCTCGGTGCGCCGCCTGCGCCTTCGGCGAATGTGATCTGGGTGGGGACGACAACGGAGCTTCAGTCCGCGGTGAAGAACGCAAACTCGAACCAGACGATTGTTATCAGGAAAGGGACATATAATCTGACGGAGACATTGTATGTGGGCAATGGACGTCAGGTTGCGAACGTGTTAATCCGAGGCGAGACGGAAAACTACGACGATGTGGTGATCAAGGGGAAGGGGATGGAGACCGCTGCATATGGGGCGGTGCCACATGGTTTCTCGTTTTACAACGCACAAGACGTGACGATTGCGAATCTCTCGATCGGCGATGTGTATTACCATCCGATCGACATGCAGGGATCGGCTGGGGCAGACAGGATCAATCTGTATCACACGCGGATTTTTGATGGTGGCGAGCAGCTCATCAAGGCGAATCCTGGTGGCGGCGGGGTGGATGGAGTGATCATTGATTACAGCATGATCGAATACACGAGCGGGCCACCGACTACCGACCACGGTGGGGGGACGGGTTACACGAATGGTATCAGCGCGCATGGCGTGGACAACTGGGTGATTCGCAACAGCACGTTCCGGAACTTCCACACACCGGATTCGTCGCAAAATCTGTGGAACCCGGCCGTACTGATGTGGGGAAACTCGACCAACACGACGGTTGAGGCAAACACGTTCATCGACACGGATCGCGCGATCGCGTTCGGACTTTTCGACAACACGGGTAATGATCACCTTGGTGGTACGATCCAGAACAATTTCATCTATCAGCGGCCTGGCTTGTTCACAGCGTCGAGGCGGTCAGGGGCGGATGGGCAGATTCTGGTGTGGGATTCACCCAACACGATAGTTTATCACAACACGATTCTGACCAACGGGAACTCAACGTCGGCCATCGATTTGCGCTGGAGCAATTCGGGCGTGACCCTGAGCAACAACCTGGCGGATGCGGGAATCACCACGCGAAACGGCGCAGCCTACAGCGGCAGCGGCAATTATCTCGCAGCCACGTCAGGGATGTTTGTGAATCCTTCGGCTGGTGATTTTCATTTGGTGTCAAACGCGGCGACCCTGGCCAATGTGATCGACAAGGTAAGTGTTCCTTCTTCAGTTTTGACAGATTGGGATGGCGAGACCCGAGGCAGTGGAACCACTGGCGATATCGGTGCTGATGAGTATCGTGCGACGGTTGTGGATACGACGAAGCCCACGGTGACATCATTCAGTCCGACGGCGGGGGCGAGCGGTGTGCCGATAGGTGACAACCTCACGGCGACGTTTAGTGAGGATGTTCAGGCGTCGACGATTAGTTTTACGCTGAAGAACGCGGCGAATGTGGCGATCGCTGGTGCCGTGAGCTATAACGCATCGTCACGCACGGTGACGTTGAATCCGACCGCGAATCTGGCCAACTCGACAACCTATACGGCGACGTTGAGCGGCGCGAAAGATACGGCCGGCAACACGATGACGGCTCTGAGCTGGAGCTTCACGACGGCGGCGGCGATCACAGCGGGCGATGGCCTGGCAGTCACATATTATGATAACAATAACTTTACAGGAACATCCGTATCACGCGTGGATGCGACGGTTGACTTTAGCTGGGGGAGCGGTTCTCCCGATTCTCGCCTGGGGGCCGATACATTTAGCGCCCGCTGGACTGGGCAGGTGGCGGCGACGGAGACCGCGACCTACCGCTTTTACACGATCTCTGACGATGGAGTGCGTCTCTGGGTCAATGGCCAGCTCTTGATCGACAACTGGACAAACCACGCAACGACTGAGAATAGTCGCACGATCAACCTTCAGGCCGGCCAGAAATACGATATTCGGATGGATTATTATGAAGCCACGGGTGGAGCGACTGCTCGTTTGCTTTGGAGCAGCCCTTCAACACCAAGGGGTGTTATTCCTCAGGCTCAGCTCTATTCCAACGTCACCCCGCCGGCCGATACGACGGCACCGACGGTGACCTCGCGAAGCCCTGGGGTGAATGCCACGGGCGTGGCGGTCGCCTCTGACGTGACGGCGACGTTCAGCGAAGCGGTGCAAGCCTCAACGATCAGCTTCACACTCAAGAACGCGGCCAATGTGGCGATCGCGGGCGCTGTAAGCTATGACGCAACGTCACGCACGGTCACGTTGAATCCGACCGCGAATCTGGCCAACTCGACGACCTATACGGCGACGTTGAGTGGGGCGAAAGATACGGCCGGCAACACGATGACGGCTCTGAGCTGGAGCTTCACGACGGCGGCGGTTGTCACGGATCTTGTGATGGCGTTGGGTTTCGACGAAGGTGCAGGCAGTGGAGCGAGTGACTCCTCGGCCTTCGGCAATACCGGGGCGATCTCCGGCGCGACATGGGCGACCGCCGGCCGCTTTGGGTCGGCATTGTCTTTCAACGGTTCTAATAGCTGGGTCACTGTCGGAGACACGGCGAGTCTCGACCTGAAGACCGGAATGACGTTGGAAGCGTGGGTCCGCCCGACGGCGGCTGGAGGCTGGCGCACGGTAATGCTCAAGGAGACGAGCAATGGTTTGTCGTATGGACTTTACTCCAACGACGATCAGAATGATCCTGCCGGATACATCAACGTTGGTGGGGGTGACCTGTCCGCGACGGGGACCTCGGCGTTGGCTTTGAATACATGGACCCACGTGGCAACGACTTATGATGGTACGACGCTGCGTCAATATGTGAACGGCAATCAGGTTGGCAGTCGCGCTGTGAGCGGCACTCTGCTTCAATCGGGAAGTCCACTTCGGATCGGCGGAAATGCGGTTTGGGGCGAATTCTTCGCTGGACTCATTGACGAGGTGAGGGTTTACAGTCGGGCATTGACTGCGGCTGAGATTCAAACGGACATGGTGACGGCGGTCAACTCGGGGCCGGATACGAACGCGCCGACCCTGACAGCACGAACCCCGGCCGTGAATGCGACGGGGGTGGCGGTCGCCTCGGACGTGACGGCGACGTTTAGCGAAGCGGTGCAGGCCTCGACAATCAGCTTCACGCTGAAGAACGCGGCGAATGTGGCGATCGCGGGTACGGTAAGCTACGATGCGAACTCGCGGACTGTCACGTTGAAACCGACAGCCAATCTGGTGAATTCGACGACATACACGGCAACGTTGAGCGGGGCGAAGGACATTGCCGGCAACATCATGACGGCCGTCTCGTGGAGCTTTACGACCGAGGCGGCAGATAAGACAGCGCCGACGGTGACATCGCGAAGCCCTGGCGTGAATGCCACGGGCGTGGCGGTCGCCTCGGACGTGACGGCGACGTTCAGCGAGGCGATGCAGGCATCGACAATCAGCTTCACGCTGAAAAACGCGGCCAATGTGGCGATCGCGGGTACGGTGAGCTACGATGCGAACTCGCGGACTGTCACGTTGAACCCGACAGCCAATCTGGTGAATTCGACGACATACACGGCAACGTTGAACGGGGCGAAGGACATTGCCGGCAACACAATGACGGCCGTTTCGTGGAGCTTCACCACGGAGGCTCCCGCGCCGCCGGATACCACCAAGCCGACGGTGATATCCCGTACGCCTGTGGCGAATGCGATGGGCGTGGCGATTGGGTCAGATGTGATGGCGACTTTCAGTGAGGCGGTGCAGGCGTCGACGATCAGCTTCACGCTGAAGAACGCGGCGAATGCGACGATCGCGGCGGCGATCACCTACAACTCGACGACTCAGATGGTAATGCTCAACCCCAACGTGAATCTTGCCGAGTCGACGATGTATACCGCCACACTCAGTGGCGCAACGGACAACGCTGGCAATGTAATGAACGCGGTGAGTTGGACGTTCATGACGGGGACCTCGGCTCCGCCACCAGGAGATTTCATCCTGGCGCACATGGATAAGATTCCAAACTTCGGGGCGAATCCGACGATCACGAGCGTGGGCAGTGGCAACTGGTCAAGCCCATCGACGTGGTCTGGGAATCGTCTGCCGGGGGCCGGGGATGTGGTATCGATCCTGGCTGGCAACACGGTCACCTATGATCAGGTGAGCGATCTGGCGATCAAGACGGTCGCGATCCAGGACGGAGCAAAGCTGCAGTTCCGAACGAATGGCAATACCCGGTTGGCGGTTGTCAATTTGCTGGTGATGGAAGGCGGAGAGTTGGAGATCGGTACTGCGTCGAATCCGATTCCCTCGCAATACACTGCCGAAGTGATTTTCCCGAACCAGGCGATTGACACCAGCAAGGATCCCTCGCAATACGGGAACGGGTTGTTGGTCTTCGGCAAAGTGACGATGCATGGCACGAAGCTGAACTCGACATTCATCAGGCTTGCTGCCGAACCTAAGGCCGGTCAAACGACGTTGGCTCTCTCGGAGGCTGCTACGGGCTGGAGGGTTGGCGACAAGCTCTACATCCCTGACTCACGGCAACTCGACTGGAACGAGCAGGGCGACAATTTCAGGACCCAGTCCGAGACGCTCAGCATCGCGAGCGTTTCAGCAGATGGACGAACAATCACGCTTTCGAGCGCGCTCCGATTCGATCACCTCGGAGCTCGCAATGGCGATAAGATCCTCGAGTTCCTTCCTCACATTGCGAATCTCACCCGCAATGTTGTCATTCGCTCCGAATCGCCGACTGGGACACGCGGCCATACGATGTATATGGATCATGCCGACGTCAGCGTAGCTTACGCGGCCTTAATGGATCTCGGGCGAACGAAGATCAACCCACTCGACAGCACGGCCTACAATTCGAACGGGAGTGTCGCGAAGATCGGGACGAATCAAATCGGCCGCTATCCGATTCACGTCCATCACTTGATAGGGCCGATGTCCCCTCAGCCGAACGGGAGTCAGTTCACGTTTACCGGCAATCTCATTGACGACTCGTCTCCCGACGATTCGTTCAAATGGGGGATAGCTCTTCATGATAGTCACTACGGATTGATCAACCAGAACGTCGTTCACAACTTCGCTGGGGCCGGCATAGTGACCGAGGACGGCTCAGAAACTGGCAACATAATCGAGAAGAACTTCGTTGCCGAAACGGTCGGTACGGGCAGTCGCACTGAAGATTCCTCGGTGCAAGGCACTGCGGGTCTGGCATACTGGTTCACCGGGACAAATAACTACGTGAGGGACAATGTCGCAACGAACTCCCGATCCCGAGGGGGGGAGGTCTACAGCTACGGCTTCAAGTACGACCTCGTCTACCGTGGGGATGTCATGATTCCCCCATACCAAGGCGCGCATCATGAGGACTATATCAAGGTCGACATGAATGCGACTCCGTTACTGGAATTCACGCGGAACGAAGTTTACGCAACCCGTAACGGTTTGAGCGTCTGGTGGCTTGGCGCATTCTCCACCGAACCGCGCGGGACTGCGGGGCTCATACAGGATTTTCGAGTCTGGCACCATCATGGCTGGGGTATGTTCATCTACGAGACCAATGCCCTCACTGTCGACGGCCTCAGGATCCAGGGTGACATGACAGGCCGAATCACAGGGTATTGGCCGACGGGTATTTATTTCGCGGATTACAGACAGAGTGGGCTACTCATGCAAGATCTGAACATTCAGGGAATGGAAACAGGCATCGACATGCCCTATTACGCGGACGGTCTGACCACCGTCCGAGATAGCTATCTCCGCAATAATACCAACATCTCCGTGGTGCCGATGCACTCAATCAATGGTAGCTCGGGACTCCCAGCGCGGCGGCACGACATTCGAAATGTTCGCTTCGCTACGCCGTCCGGATCGGCACTTGTGGCTATCTCGATGTACTACGCTTCTGAGGTTGGAGGTACCCCGACAAATCGAACCCAGAAAGACGAGGTGTTCGTCTACGACTACAATGGGGTGGTCGGGGACAGTTTCCAGGTATATTACGATGAGACTGCACCAGCGGGATCGATTAGCAAGATTGGAATTGGAGGGAAGGTGAGAATGCTTTGAGGCAACAAACCACAGGGGCTGTTTCATATCTGGCGGAAGCTCGGTCTTCCGCTTGGGATTTGGGTATCAAAGCCAGTAATGAAAGCTACTTGACGGCGGGCATGCGGAATTATATGAAGATCCTGTCTACCCGCCTAGTTCTACTCGGCGAAGACTCGGCTTCACGCTGAACCATTACAGAACTCACTCGTGACGTGACGGGCAGCGGTACAACTCCAGCCCGGGCGGATTTGCCATTCGCGCCGCCCTTTCTTCTTGTGAAGGCACTCGTGCAAGCAGCGAGGCGATCCATTTGCGCAATGGTGGGGCCGTGCCCGATATTGAGAGCTGGAGTACCCACCTCTCCGACTCGAGCAACAACTTCAAGTCCGGCCTGCGCTGCCCCGATATTAAAACCATACGTGCCTGGAGGGTTTCCCCAAAACGGACTGAAGGGAGGTGCGCAAGGAGTTCCCGGACAGAGGCTCGGCCGAGATCAGTCCCACATATTGCGGGCGTGGGCTTCTCCAGCCCCGTTACCCACCGGAGGCCGAAGTACTCGAACGGTTCGAGTACGCACTCCGACACTTGCGGAAGCGTCTTGAGTCTACTGTGGGGCCATAGCACCGTTGACCCTAGATCGAGCGCCGCACCGGCGACGCCGACAAGCCCGGTCAGAATCACCGCAGAGATTCGAGGAAGAAGCGAGAGTGATGCAATGCATCTCGCGAGAATAATCGTCGCTGCGATCATGGTGGCCCCCGCATAGCGGGGATCGCGCTGGAGTGTAAGCCAGGTGGTCGGCTTGGTTGTCCCGTAGTATGTCCAGAAGAAGCCGACGACTAGCCATAGGATGACCGGCCTAGCCTCATTCCATCTCCTCCAGACAAATGGCGATACTATGAGGGCTGTCGCCATGAGCAATCCGAACTCGTGACTTGTGAAGAGCATGATGAGGGGGTCGGTCCAGAAGTCGCCCCCACTCTGCGACGAGTGGATCAGATCGAGATTTGTCGTGTCCGATTGCTGGCGGGCGACTGCGTGCCAGCGATACAGCGGGTCGGCCGTGATCACCCCATACAGAAGGCACTCAGCGATGAGGATCGCCAACGGAATCCCTACAACCCAGAGGAGTCTTGTATTGCGGGAGAGCCCGTAATAGAGCCAGATCATTAGGAAGACCGGAATATCCATGAGTATCGTCTCACGCCAGAGATAACCGAGACCAAAGCATATGCCAACCAGTATGGCGTTCCTTGCTCCTCCCATTCGCAGAAATCGAATCCAAGCCCAGAGCGCCGTCGCCGTAATTAGCGAGACAGGCACATCTGGAAAGAGATGGGTACTATAAATAATGTCAAATGGATTCGTTGCTTGCAGCAGTGCTGCGATGAGACCAGCACGAATGCCGAACAATTCGCTAGCAAAGAAGTAACAGACTAGGATTCCGAGTAGGCTCGTGATCAATTCGGGGAGAATGAAAGCAATTGGGGTAGGCCCGAGCAATCTGATAACTAGGGCAGATGGGAGAACGACACCAAGTCGCGTGTGCCAGTGGTAGGGCTCTGGCGGCCATCCAGTACCAGTCGCTATCGCGTACGACTGGGTTGCATAAAAGACGTCGTCACCCAAAGTCATACCGGTGAAGAATCCAAGTCTCACTAGCGCGGATCCGATGATGATGGCAATCAGAATGGCTGCAACCTTGAGTTGACTTACAGCGACCTTCCTCCGGTCATCGCAGTGATCGATTGCGCCCACTTGTGTATGCTCCCGGATGATGTCCCGACGCCAGTGGAAAGTGCTTTTGGCGGCTCCCGCTGGATTCGACGCTATCCGGCCTTGGCCTGATCGGCAAGGCAGCGGTCCTTGTCCTTCTCATCCCGGGCCGCCTTGAGCATCAATAGGTCGGCGTGGCCCATGATTCGGCGGAACTTCTCCGAGATCGCCTCGAACGCCGCTGACGTCCACCGCACGGCCATCGCCTCGCTCTGCCAGTGCCCCACCCGACGCACCCGGTCACGAAACGCCAAATGGCCGTCGACAATGAAGCGCAGGAAGCAAACTCACCGGGCAGATAGACGCGATTCATGGTAGGTGCGTGATAAAGCCGGGGACTGCGGCGGCGAGCTGGTCGGCGGCTTGGTGGGCTTGGTCTCGGAGTTCGAGCATGGCCATGAGGCTGGAGGGGCGTTTGCAGATGGCTCCGATGGCGGGGCCGACGCGGCAATCGATCCGTCCACGGTGCGTGGAACTCGGGAGTGATGGGCCTCGGCATGAGGTGCTCCAAGAGTCGGATGAAAGTACTCCGACCCCGAGCTACCATGGCTGGCAAGATTGGTTTTTTCGAGCCCATAGCGGCTATCCGCAAGCCACTGTGGTTGCAATGTCTCGTGCGGTTTCGTACGAGTAGCTGGAGAGCAGTTGGGTCAATCGTCGAGCTGAGTATCGGATGCCCAGGTATGTTCGCAGTTGGCTAAGACGACGAAGGGGAAGTTTGGGTTGGCTAAGGTCGAACTCCCAGGGGTGGAAGTAGAGCATCACGACGGGCGGGTTGCACTGGCGGTGGGCTTGATCGATGGAGTGTGTGAGGATCGACAGCGGAAACAGTCGGAAGTAGCCACCTCCGCCGGTAGGGAGATTGAGGCGGCCGAGGCGTAACGTGGCGGGTGGAATCTCAAGGATGGAATGTTGAGATCCTTTGGCCAGAAAGAGTGTTCGCGGGGCGTCGGGGATTCCGTAGCGGTCGTGGCGTACGGGGTAAATCGAGGAGTCGTAGCGGTAACCCTGATCGACCAGTTCGTCGATGGCCCAGAGTGTGCGCGTCACGATGCTGAACGTGGGTGCTCGATAGCCGATGACGCGATCACCGGTGATTTGTTCGAGGGTGTCCTTGCTGCGGCGAATGTCTTCGCGAAATTCGGGTGGGGTCATGCGCAGAACCGAGCGATGGTTCCAGCCGTGGCTGGCAACTTCATGCCCGGCAGCATGGATTTCTCGAATCAAAGCGGGTTGGGATTGTGCGAACTCGCCAAGGATGAAGAACGTGGCCGGGATCTGTCGTTCTGCCAGGGTCTCGATGAGCCAGCGCGTAAGATCAGCGGCGCGTCGCGAATACTCATCCTGGAGTGATGAATCAATACGGAGATGCGCAGCGGCTTCGATTCGGTGGTGTTCCTCGATGTCGAAGCTGAGGATGACGCGAAGTGGCGTTTTCTCGGTGTTCTCCTGAATTTGGGAACGAGTAAGGTCGGGACTTGTCATCGGAGCGGATCTCGATTTCCCGGGGATGAGGGGGCGGATTCGACGAACCGGAATGCGCCTACGTCATTGCGATCGGCGCTGGCATTCGATGGATCGAGACGTACCGCGGCGCCGATGGGTGGTAAGCCGCGATGCGTGAGGTGAAGATTGCCGGCGCGGGGATCGACGAACCATTCCGGGACGGCGTTTGTGATGTTGCCGGCTTGCTCTGCCTTGGCGCCGCCTTGAACCGATATCTCGTGGTTGGAGAGATTGTTCACAACCGTTGCCGTGGTGTTTGGAAAGCGGAGCTTGATCGACCACGGGACGCTGCCTTCGACGAGGATGGTGTTGTGTTCGACGCGCGCATCGGGGCATGCGTTGACTTCGATCGGTTCATCGGACCAGCCGCCGAGATTGCAGACGACGTTTCGGGAGATGAGGCCGCCTTGATGGTCGTCAGGAGGATCGGTTTGCCTGGGATTGAGGCCAAGCGCGATGCCACGGTAGCAATCGAGGATGAGGTTGCCCTCAATGGTCGTATTGCTCGAGCCGCCCCAGAAGAGGATTGTTGGCCCCGACTTCCAGCCGCCTTCTTGGGGGCCGCGAACGCGGCGGAACGTATTGCCGCGGACGGTCCAGCCACGGCCGCCGAGCACGTCGATGCCGTTTGTGTAGTCGCTGGGAGCCGAGGTCGAGTATTCGAGCAGAGAGCATGCGAGTTGGCCGGAGTGCGGGCCGCGGCCTTGTTCGGACATACTCCCCTTGATCAGTTGCTGGCCGGTGTCGACGACCCGTACGTTGTGGATTTGCACGTCGTCGGCTTCGCGCTCGCCTCGGACCTGGATGCCGTGGAACTTGACCATGCCGATGCTGAGGTCGGCGATGGTGACACGGGGGGCGCTGATGGAAAGCGCGGAGCCGATTTGTTGCTCGTCCATTCCCGATCCGCGAAGGATGACGCGTTCACGTTGTCCGGATGCGCTGCGGAGGACGATGTCGGGGGTGGAGATGTCGAACGAGCGATCGAGAGTGTAGGTTCCGTCGGCCAGAAGGATGGTCGTCTGTGGGGAGACTTTGGAAAGGGCTTGGAGTAGTTCCGTGCTGGTGGAGACTCGGACAGTGGTGGGGGTTTCGGCGGCCTTCCACCCACAACGACGACAGGGCGATTCGAATGCCTTGGCCTGAACTGGTAGAAGGGCGACCGCCATGACCCAGGTGAAGAATGACACATTTCGGCGCAATATTTGGCGCATTGGTGGGTACCTCTCGCCTTGACGCGGGCTGACTGAGTCCGAGCAGATCGGGGCTGGAGCTGGGATCATGGAATGCCGCGAACGATCAAGGGGCCGAGCCAACGGGTGACGGGCACGGGGAGTTTCTTCCAAAGGTCGATTGCGCGGCGGTATCGTGGATTATCGGGTCGCATTTCGGCTCCACTGCCGGAGCGTCGGTAGACTTGCCACTCGGCGGGGGTGGGTGATGCTCCCCACTGTTTCTTGAAGCGGTAGACAGGTCCATCGGGGGTCGAGCGGCCGAAGTCGAAGGAGTTGTGGCCGCGTTGGATCGCACGTTCGAGGAGGTTCCAGTACATGAGCATGTTGGCGCAGGTTGAGTTGTATTCTCGCAACGAGCTGGCGCTGGGGACTTCGGTGACACCCCAGCCGTGGGTGAGGAAGGCCGCTGCCACCGGAACTTTGTCGGCTCGAACCAAACAGATTTCGATGCGACCGGGGAAGTGGAGAAAGGCCTCGTGGAAAAGGCGTGCGGGATAAACCGGGGTTCCGAGGTCGCGCATGTTGCGGCTGAAGATCGAGTAGAAGTGATCGAGCAACTCGGTTCCACCCCATTCGACGTGGAGCCCATTTTTCTGGCCTTTTCGCACCTGGTTGCGGACTTTGGGATCAAGTGCGTCCCAGAGAGTAGCGGGAGTGGGCGGCAAGTCGAGCCGCATATGGACTTTGTGGGCAGGGTGGTGGGTAAGCTGGTCGTGGGCGATGGCCTGGGTATGTCTTAGTTCGAGAAACTGGACATCCAGGCGGTCGGCGAGTTTCAGGGCATGGTCGATCAGCAGTGTCGCGGCCATCGGGTCATCGGCGGTGACGCCGCCGTAGTTGACATACGGGGTACTTACCAGAAATCGTCCGAACAAGTGCGATTTCAAATAGGAAAGCGGCAAGAAACCGCGAAGTTTTCCGGCTTCCTGAGCTTCCAAAGCGTAGGGAACCTGTCCTAGACTCTTGGCCAGAACCAGCACCCAAGCGGGATGGGCGGTGAGTGGGAATGGACCTTGCCGTTGAAGTAGGGCTTCCCATTCGGCGAGTCTTGCTGGGATCGATGGACTTTTGAGTTCACGGATTTCCAGTGCGATTTGGGCAGCGCCCGGGATCACTTGATTCATTGTCATCGGTTGACGCTTTCTCTGGTTCGAGTTAAGGCGGGTCGGGAACCGAGAAGCTCGTCATAGATTCGCGCAAGCTTTTGCATTCGCTCGCGAAAGCTGAAGTGGTTTTGCACTGTTGAACGTCCTGCGTCTTCGAAAGTTCGACGGCGTGATTCATCGCGAATGACTCGATCGAGGGCATCGACGATTTGATCGACGGAGCCCGGTTCGATGAGAATGCCGTTCCGGTCGTTTTGGATGAGCGAGGGTATGCCGGCGACACGCGTCGAGATGACGGGGACACCCATCGCCATGGCCTCGAGAATGACGTTGGGGAGGCCTTCACGGATACTGCTTAATACGAAGACGTCCATGGCCTCGAACAGAGTTAGGGTATCTTGCACGAATCCGAGTAGGCGAACTCTGTCTCCACAATTCAGATCGCTAATGAGTTGTTTAAGTGGTTCGAATTGGTCGCCGTCGCCGGCGATCACTAGAGTGAACTTGTGTCCATGAGTCGGGAGCCTGGCGGCCGCACGAATGAGCAGATCAAATCCCTTTTCGGCGGAGAGACGACCCATTGCGCCTACCAACAACGAGTCGGCCGGTAAACCGAGATGTTCTTTGGCGAACTGACGACTTCGGTTTCTCTGAAACCGCTCCGTGTCGATTCCGTTTTGCAGCAAAAGACACTTTTTATCAGCGATACCAAGTTTGCGGCAGGAGTCGTGGAGATCCGATGAGACGCAAATG
This sequence comes from Isosphaeraceae bacterium, assembly GCA_041750675.1. Lineage (GTDB taxonomy): Bacteria > Planctomycetota > Planctomycetia > Isosphaerales > Isosphaeraceae > BPJS01. Next base: position 17,096 of record JBGSYY010000147.1, read on the forward strand.
ATACGTTCATATTTCTTTAAGGCCAAATGATCGATTGCGTAATAAAGGGGAGTTCGGCTTGTGAGTTGAACCCAGCCATGAACGGTCGTCACCAGCCGCATGGGCCAGAAGGGGCGGAGCATGAGACCGATCAGGTTGCTCTTGTAATCGTGTCCGTGCCAGATCTGGACATGTTCACGGCGGCAAATGTCGAGCAACTGCCGAGCAACATGGAGGTCGAGAGGGCCGCGGTCGGGAACAGAGATCAGGGGGGCGTTTAGCCCGGCGGCTCGCTGGCGGATCGAGTCAAATCCCGGATCATCGGGGGGGTGCATGTAGGCGCAGAGCATTCGGTACCCGTCTTCCGAGAGGAATCGGGGCGAATTGAGGATGGTCTTGTCCGGGCCGCCGCCTCGTCCGGTGACCACGCGAGTGTCGAGCACGACGACCGGTTCGCTCATGAAGGGCGGTCTCCACCGATTTGGCCCACGCCGGGGTGAGCGGCGTCGCGGACGGCTTGCCAGGCCCGGTCGCCGATAGCCGACCAGTCGTAATTCTGATGAGCTAAAGATCGAGCCGCCGTGGCAAGGCGAGAGCCGTGCGCTGGGTTGTCGAGTAGGTCGGCGAGGGCGACAGCGAAATGCTCACGATCGGCGATGACGAGATGCTCGTTGTGATTTACATCCAAGCCCTCGCATCCAACGGGAGTGCTGACGACGGGCAGACCTGCGGCGAAAGCTTCGAGAATCTTGAGGCGGGTACCGCCACCGGCTTCGAGGGGAACCGCAAGGATGGATGCCTGAGCGAGATGGGGTAGAACATCCGGAACGGCACCGGTCACCTCGACCCCGTGTTGAGCTCGCAAGGCGAGAACGGCGGAAGCAGGGTCGCGACCAATGATTCGGAGCCGAGCGGCGGGATAGCGACGTTGAAGGACTGAGAGAACTTCGGTCGCTAGGAATGTGGCGGCCCTGACATTTGGCTCCCACGACATCGCACCAACGTAGACGATGAGCGGTTGCTTGTTGGACTCGCGACCGATCGGCAGCGAGGCATACGCCGCAGCATCAACGCCGTTTGGGACCAGCCGAACATCCTTAGCGCCGAGGCCTTGGAAATAGGCTTGTTCCGCGGACGACACCGTAAGAAGTACTTGAGACAGAATCCCCGCCTGTCGCTCGATACGCCTCAACAATCGACTTTGATAATGTAAATATATTTTTACAATACCAATCGGCCGCTCAAGCGCCGCTCGGCGGGCGATGTAAGAGTAGGCGTTATGGAGGTCAAGTACGGCGGGAATGGCCGGCCAGGTGTTTCGATAGACTAGGGAGTCGAGGTGATCCAAGTAGAGTACGTCGGGTCGGGGTCGAACCGAGGAAAGCTGCTTATGGAATGGGTGGTGATTGTGGCGACGGTAGAGAACATAAGGCTCAGATCGGAGGGCTGCATCGAGGACTCTAGACAGATTCGCGATGGGACCAGTCGGGACAATTCTGACTGGGAGCACTTCGATGCCATGCTCACCGAGGGCTTTAATCGAGTGCTCAGAATCCTCGAAAACCTGCGTCACCAGACGTACAGTCGCCCGCTTCGCCAGATTGCGCAGGAGGTGAAACGTTCGCAAATGGCCCCCGGTGTTGAGAGGCCATGGCAACTCACTCGTCACGGCAAGTATCGAGAGTCGATTCTCCGCTTGTGTTGGGGAGGACGACTCGATCCCAACTCTGGAGTTCCATTCATGATCGGAGGTTGAAGTCGCGGTCTGTGAAGGAGTCATCAGTCGGTCGCTCCCGATAAGACCCTCGGAGCTACATTCTTGCGGTTTGAGGAGACCGCATTAAATTGCGTACGGTACTCATCAAGCATTTGAGTTTCGGAGAATCGCTCACAAGCCCGGCGATTACCTTGAACCGCGTAGGACGAACGATTCTCGGAGTTCGTGAAACTCTCAATGATCGCCGTGGCGAGCGATTGGGTGTCACCTGAGGGGGCCAGCCGGCCGGTTTTGCCGTCGAGGACGACCTCGCTGACGCCGCCGACGTTGGTGCTGACCACGGCGAGGCCGGCGGCCATGGCCTCGATGATGGCGAGCGGGATTCCTTCGCTGACGCTGGTCAAAAGGCCGAGATCCGAGGCTGCGAAGAGGGCCGGAATGTCGTGGCGCAGACCGAGCAGGTGAATGTGATTGGCTAGGTTCAGGGCCTTGATCTCCTCACGGATCATTCCCTCCTCGGGGCCTTCTCCGACGATCAGCAGGTGGGCCGTGGGCAACTCGGCGACCACCTTCGACATGGCTCGGACGGCGGTTCGATGGTCCTTGAGCGGGTCGAGGCGAGCGACCTGGACTAGCAACAAGTCCTCATCGCGAAAGCCTAGCTCATGGCGAACTCGGGTACGCACCGAAGGGTCCACCTCGAAGCGAGCCAGCTCAATTCCATTGTAGATCACGTCGATACGCGCAGCGGGAATTCCCTCGTTCTGGATGAGTGCCTGGCGGACGGCCTGGCCCACGGCAACGACCCGGTCGCGGCGCTCGAGAAGGAGGCGGTTGACCAACATCCGCTTGGGTCGCGGGTAGTCGGGGAAGGTGCGGCCGTGCTCGGTGAAGAGGATCGACGGCCGGCGCTCGAAGCGGCGTGCGAGCAGGCCGTAGAAGAACGGGGTGTATTGGTGAGCGTGGATGATGTCAACATGGTGACGCTTCAGGAACGCGGCGAGTCGCCGGGCGCAGCGGATGTCGAGGCCGGGGCGACGGTTCAGGACCTCGACCTCGAACCCTTCGTCGCGGAGAGTTTGGCCCAGGTCGCCGAGTTCGTCGAGGCAGGCGAAGACGACGTCATGCGTTTCACGAAAATGTCGACCCATTCGCGCCGCGAGTAGCTCGGCACCGCCGACGTTGAGCGAGTGGAGAAGCTGGCAGACCGTTGTGCGAGGTGTCATGGCAGCGCCTCGCTCTTGAGGGTCGACTGGCGTGTGATGCGGCGAATGTTCCAGCCGGGCAGTGAGACGATCGCCTTGAGGAGCTGAAAGGGCACTCTGGGCGAACGCAGGGCGGCGAGGACGCGCGCTTTTTGGGTGCTGAAGGGTATCGGATGACCGAGTTCGACGTCGGATCGAGGTGGGCCGGCGTCGTGGGACTGAGCAGAATGATTGAATCCTCGGAGGTAGCAATCGCGCCAGCCTTCGAGCATGACGAGAGCGAGTGGGCGAGCGGTGTCTCGGGTGGAAAACCTGGCGAGGTCGAGCCAGGCCCGATCGGCGATCCGGTCGGCTTGGGACTGCATGGTCCCGGCAAGTGAGACGTCGTGTTCGAAGGCCGATGCGAGACGAAGGACGTTCGCCTTGCGGAGGTCCTGTGCGGCCCAGGTTTCCGTGGGATATTCCAACTCGTCGGGATGGTCGAGGTAAGGACGCTCGTTTTCGGCCATCCAGCGGGCATAGTGGCTGAGAGCGTCTTTTGCGTAGAAGTAAGTCGAGTCCATCTGACCAGCTTCGGACTTCAAGTCGAGGTAACGGACCAGAACCGAGAGAAAGACGGTATAAGACCAGCGACGTTCGGCGTCGAGGAGGATGAGGCCGTTGATGTCGTCGTGAGGGTGAATGACCCTTCGGAGGAGGGTCTCTGCCTGGGATAGATAATGCTCGCGGCAGGTGAGAAGCCAGGCGTCGAGCAGGGCGTTTAAGGAGTTGCCTGCGCCTCGGCCGGGTCCGTGGTAGTCAGGCTCCGTGGTCCGGCTGGCCAGGCCGGTCGGGCCGTCGTCGACCAGGCCGAGCACGGTACCGGCGCCGTCGTCCATGGCGATCACCCAATCGGCGAGGCTCAGAACCGCCTCGGACGCGAGTGGGTCGCCGGTCAAATAGTGATAGTGCAGTAATCCGGTTGTGTAGTTGTGTTCATTGCAGGGGCCGCCGCCGTAGGATCGATTGGGCGGTACGTTCGCCCTTGAGTACGCCCGATGACTAGAGGTGGCGGCGTCTCGGTAGTGGTCGGTGTGCCAGAACATGCCGCCGTTGTAGGCCGGGCGGTCTTGGGAGGTGTGGTAGATATCGACATCGATAACGTGCCGCGCAAGCTCCTGGTGCAGCGCCAGCCAGCGGCGGTCGCCGCTACGGAGGGCATGGACGGCGAAGCCCATGATGGAATCGTATTGATTGTTGTAGTGAGAGATAATGGGCCGAGTGCCTTCGTAATAGGCGTCCTCATGGTCGGCGTGGATCTCACCAAAGTTACGCCAGCCGTAGAGGTCGTTTTGATCTCGCCGACTCATGTAATTTCGGTCGCCCGCGACAATCGATTCGAGTAACTCGGCGAGCAAACCGGCAGTCTGGGGAGCGTGCGCTTTCAGGTAGGGAACAGCCTGGGACTGAATCGTCCACTCGGGCGCGGGGAGGGCGGTCGGCGGATTATGGACCCATGCGAGCGCGGCGGTTTCCGGTGCATCGGAGCTGAGGCCGAGATTGAGCCAGATCGTATGTGTCTTCTGCTCGCCACCCTGCAATTCGTGCGGATTTGTACTCTGGTGAGGGAATAGACGAAGGTGAAGCGTCGCCGACTCGTCGACCTCGATCGCCTTGGGGAACTGCTGCCAGAAATCGGGGATCGCCGCCGAGATCGCGATGGCATCGGAGCGGAGAGACACGACCGGGTTGGCGCGTCGTCCGGTCGAACGGTGGTCACTAGCCCGAAGTCGGTAGCCGCGGAATTGACAGGGGGAACGGCCGGAACGATCGACGTGAACGCGGCTCTGCCAATACTCACCGCCGCTGGAGTCCTGGTAAATTTCGAAGGGCGTTGCGGATTGAGCAGGCGCGGTCTCTGGCTCCGCCGACCAAACGACGGCCGGTCGCTCCGAGGAGGGGAGCTTGAGTGAGAGCGTCAGGTCGCGAATGAGGATGGAGCCTGGGTCGCCGAGGTCCCAGAGGCCGCCGCGATGTTGGGCACGGCGGGGATTGCGAAGGGTCAACTGGATGCGAACCAATCCGGTGGTGGCGAAGAAATCGAGATGGGCGATCACCTGGCAGGTCGCCCGGCCTTTGAAGTGGCCGGCAACGCGAATGGTTGCCCGGACGGGGCCACGGTCCAGTACGGTCATCCGTTCCACGATGAGCGATTGGACACGGCCCCGGTCGTCAGTCAGGTTGAGGTGGGAGGCGACGACCCGAGCGGGCTCCAACGACGCGTATCGGACAGCGGAAAATGGAAATTGACCCGGCTGCAGCAGAAAGCAGGTTTGTCCGGTGTTGACCGTGAGATGGCCCGATTTGGTCTCGTGAACGTGGATCGAAGGTGTTGACGCAGGGGAATCGAGATTTTCGCGGGTGTTGCTGAGTGTCCACGGAGCGTCGGTTGCGTGATTGGGTTCGATGATGAAGTCGAGCAGAATCCAGCGCGGCGAGCCGTCGCTCCAATGGTTGAGAGCGCGATGCTGGAGCGGTACGTCGCGGCCGTTCGCGTCGGCCAGTGAAAGCCTCTCGTTTGAGGCAAGCAGCGCACGCGGAATCGGGATGCCCTGGCGAATGGGCTGGGGAGAAGTCTGATCGGCCTGGGGGCGGTCGACGTGAATTGGGATCTGAACCAGTTCGAATCCCTCGGAGCGATGGTTCGACTGATTCGTTGGATCGAGAGGGAGAGTGCCGGCAGCGCTCGTGGACGAGACACTCATGAGAAGTCCGGCCTCGCAATCGAGAGGGTTGGGTTGTGACCCAGGTAACGGTCGGCCCAGCGGGCGAGCACGAGCAGGCTCCAGAGAATTGCGCCGTGTCGACCGCGGCCGGAGAGATGGTCGCGAAAGAGGTGGCCGGCGATGGTGGGGTCGATGAGGGAATGGACTCGGGCGGACGGGTCGAGCACGTCGGCCTCGAACATGGGCCTCAAGGGTCCGCGAAGCCAGGCGTCGATGGGGATTTCGAAGCCTTGCTTGGGTCGCGTGGTCGCACCGGGGGGAAGGCGGTCGGCGAAGGATTGTTTAAAAATCCACTTGGTCTGTCCGTCGCGAACCTTCCAGCGTGAGGGAACGCGTGCGGCGAGTTCCATGAGCTCGTGGTCGAGCAAGGGTGGGCGGACTTCCAGGCCGTTGGCCATGCTGGCGCGGTCGACTTTCACGAGGAAGTCGTCGGGGAGCAGCGTGGCGACGTCGGCGGCGATCATGCCGGCGAGCGGATCGCCGGGGGGTGCGGTGGCGTAGGCGTCTGAGACGTGACGGCCGGGGTCGTGGCCGTTCAGTCCGGAGACGATGTGCGATGCCATCAGGCGTCGGCGCAGTGGAGGCCGGCAGAGGGAGAGGGTGTTGGCGTAGGCGTGGTCGGCGTCGAGCGCCAGGTTGGTGAGGCGGGTCTTGGCGCGAAGGGGTCGGGGCAGCCAGTCGGCCTTGGGCCACGCGCGTGCCATCGGGCCGAGAGCCGAGCGCCGAAACCAGGCGGGCAGCCCGTTGCGAATTGCGGACTCGCTGAGGTCGTGAGCGTAACGCGAATAGCCGCCGAAGGCTTCATCGCCGCCGTCGCCGGAGAGGACGACCTTGACGCTTCGGCTGGCGAGTTCCGAGACGAGGAAGGTGGGGATCGCCGAGGAGTCGGCGAACGGCTCGTCGAAATAATGCGTGAGGCGATCGAGGAGGGTGACGGCGTCGGCGGTGAGGATTTCTTCCTGGTGGCGGGTGCCGCAGCGGCTGGCCAGTTCGCGGGCGTGAGGCAGCTCGTTGAAGGCTTGCTCGCGGAAGCCGATGGAAAAGGTGCGGAGGGGGTCGGGGGTCGCCTCCTCGGCCAGGCTGACGATGACGCCAGAATCGACGCCGCCGCTGAGGAAGGCCCCGACCGGGACGTCGGCGATCAGGTGGGCCTGAACGGTTTCCTCGGTCTTGGCGACGATCGCCTCGCGCCACTGATTGAGGGTGAGCGAGTCATCACTTTCGAACGAGAGTTGCCAGTAGCGTCGTTCGTGGGTGCGCCAGGGTTGTTGATCGGCGATGAGGACGTGGGCGGGGGGGAGCTTGCGGATTCCGCGAAAGATGGAGCGGGGGCCGGGCACCATGCCGAAGGTGAGGTAATCCTCGAGTGCCTCGGGATCGACGGCGGGAGCGATGGCGGGGCGGTGGGCGAGGATCGCCTTCAGTTCCGAGCCGAAGAGCAGGGTTTGGTCGTCGCGGTAGACATAGAGCGGCTTGATGCCGAGGCGGTCGCGGGCGAGCAGCAATCGGCGTCGGGGTCGGTCCCAGATCGCGAAGGCGAACATGCCGCGAAGTTGGTTGACGAGGTCGGGACCGGCCTCTTCGTAGAGGTGGACGAGGACTTCGGTATCGCTGTTGGTGCGGAACTGGTGGCCGCGTGCCTCAAGCTCGCGTTGCAACTGGCGATAGTTGTAGATTTCGCCGTTGAAGACGACCTGGATCGAGCCGTCCTCGTTTCCCAGCGGCTGCCGGCCGCCTTCCAGATCGATGATCGAGAGTCGGCGGTGGATGAGCCCGACGCCGGCCTCGGCGAATCGGCCCTGACCATCAGGCCCGCGATGGGCGATAGCATCGCCCATCGCCTGCAAGGCCCCGCCGTCGACAGGCCGTTCGGGATCGGAATATAGCAAGCCGGCGATTCCGCACATGGGGTTCTCCAGAACCTCCTTACGACGTTGGCTCGCCGTTTGTGACCAGTGATTGTTAATTCCAACTGATGGTTATGCTTCGCAACGTCGCGCTGAGCGACGAATCGCCGGTGACGAAACGCACGCGATATTGCAGGTATCGGCGTGCGGGACTGGAAATCGTGCCGCCGTTGGATACGGTCGCCCAGGCCGACCAGTTGGCATCAGGCGTCGCGGTCGCACCGCTTCGGGTTTCGACGATTAGGCGCGTGCCGGCGGGCACGGTCGAGAGCCAGGATGCGGTTCCCCAGGTGGCAACGGCGCTGGCATCGTAGATCGTCGAAGTAAAGCGGCCCGGGGATGAGGCGACCCAGTCGGCCTTGATGGGCTGCGCCGAGCCGGTATACGAGGAGAGACCGACACGAAGCGCCGTGGCTGCCGGAATCGAGATGTTGATGGTCGTCGCCAGGGTGCCATCGACGTAGAACTCGTAGCCACCCGGGATGGGCTGGATGCGGTACAGGTGGTAACCGCTCGGCAGCGCGCCGATGTCCAGGTTTTGCAGGGTACCCGCGGCGTTGACGCGGGCGAACAGGCGATTCGTCGTTCCGCTCGTGCTGAAGATCGCCCAGTGATTGCCGTTTACCGAATCGAAACCGGTCGCCAGCCCGAAATGTTGGAAGGCGACGCTCGCGAAGGCCACTCGCCCTTCAACGGCCGAGCCTTCGGCGACAACGGCAGAGAGAACTTGTGAGCCAGCGACCGAGAGTTCACCCGCGGTGACACCGACACTCGACGGCGTGCCCCAAACGGTTACGGCCCAGGAGGGATCGAGACTCGTACCGAGGAAATCTTCACGAGGGGCTGGGCTTCCTGTCAGCTCACCATCTTCACTCGTCGTGATGGACACTCCTTCAAGAACTCCGGTTCCGAAATCGGCGGCAGTCGTTTGGACCCAGGGTCCCGTGGCGGCCGGGGTGGAGACGGTGAACGTCCAGCTCCGCGACGCCATCGTGTTCCCCGCCACGTCCTGCGCACCACTCAGCGTCGCCGTGTAACTCGCGCCCGCCGTCAAGTCCGATGTCGGGTCCAGCGTCGCCACACGCGTCACTCCGTCGTACGTCACAACGCCAGGTACCAGCGCACCACCCAACGTCCGAAGCTCGAATACCAACGTCCCCGGCTGAATCGACTCGCTGAACGTCGCACTCACGTTCGTCGTCGCCAACGCCGTCGTGCTCCCATCCGCCGGCGTCACACCAGATACCGTCGGTGCCACCGTGTCCGGCACCGTGCTGTACACCACGTCCA
>JBGSYY010000148.1:0-3178 GCA_041750675.1 Isosphaeraceae bacterium
GCCCACGATGCCGAGCCGATCGCTGCCGACCCCGCGAAACAGCCGGGGCGAAGAGATTCCGCTGCCGCCGCTGCCGATGGCGGAAGCCTATGTTCCGGACGACGGTTCGGGCGAGATTCGCGCGACGCCACAGACGACCGCCGATCCGTATGCGGGCGAGGAGTCTGAAGAGGAGGCGTATCCCGAGGCCGATGAGGCGGGCGAGGCGCTGGATCAGGTGGTCTGGACATCGCCTGCCACGCATGTGGCGCTGGCGCTGGGTGCCTTGATTGACTCCTCGGAAGCGGACGAGTGCGACTCGCCGTTCTGCTGCCACAAGTCGGAGATCGTTCTGGGTGCGACGCCCGCAAACGGCTGGCGCTCGGCCTCGGAACTGCGATCCGCGCGGGATGAGACGGTGGAGCGTACCGCCATGTTGCCGGAGCATCATGGTCGAATTTCGGTGTCGGTGGGGGCCTCGTCATCGGCCCAGCATGCGATTCCGAGTGTGACGACCACGAAGTCGATGAAGCGGGTGGGTATCCCGCTGGGGATCTTCCGAGTTCAGGTGGAAGTCCAGGAGACGACCCAGACCGATACTCACGACGCGCCGGCCGTCGACGGCCAGCCCTGAGTGAGGCTCCGCAAAAACTGGGTGAAGCACTGATCGCCTCGGCAACACTCCTCAAGTCAGGAGTGACTGCCGGGGCGATCCGTATTTGGGAACCAGGAGTTACTCGGGATCGAGGGCCTGAAGGGCCGGATCGACGAAGCGGCCGTCGATGCGGATGGGCTGGCCGTCGAACTCGATACGGCCGCCGCCGTAATCCGGGCGCTGAATCTGCACGAGATCCCAGTGGACCTTGGAGCGGTTGCCGTTATCGGCTTCTTCATAGGCGTTGCCGGGCGTGAAGTGAAAACTGCCGGCGATTTTTTCGTCGAAGAGAATGTCGCGCATCGGGTGCAGAATACGTGGGTGGCAGCCGATCGACCACTCGCCGATGTACGAGGAGCCATCGTCGGTGGCGAGGATGCGGCGGAGCTTTTCGACATCGCCGCCGGCGCAGTCCGCGTGGGTGATCCGTCCGGCCTCGAAGGTCAGCCGGATGCCGTTGAACGAGCTTCCTTGATAGATTGTCGGCGTGTTGAAGCGGACGTGGCCGTGTACGGAGTCCTTCACGGGTGCGGTGAAAACCTCGCCGTCGGGAATATTGTGCTCGCCGGCACAGGGAACGACGGGGATGCCGGCGATCGAGAATCGAAGATCGGTGTCGGGCGCGACGATGTGGACTTCGCGAGCGGCGTCCATGCGGTCGGCGAGCGGCTTCAGGGCCTTGGCCAGCCGGCCGTAATCGAGTGTGCAGGCATCGAAGTAGAAGGCGTCGAAGGCTTCGGTGCTCATGCCGGCCTGCTGGGCCATGCTGGGGCCGGGCAACCGCAGGACGCACCATTTGGTATGCGTGATCCGGCGCTGGAAGTGGACGGGCTTGCTGTAGTGCGTGTTGTAAAGGCCGAGCTTGTCGTCGCCCACGTCAGACAGCTCGTTGATGTTCTTGGTTCCGCGCAGGCCCAGATAGGCGTTCATTTTCTCCATGCGAAACAGGTCGCACTCGCCCCAGAGGGCCATCTGGTCGGCGGTCGCGTTGCGCAGCAGCTCGCGGTTGATGCGGTTGGAGCGGAGTGAGACCAAGGCCCGCGCGCCCTTGCGGGCGGCTTTCTGAACGATGAGGCGAGGGAGTGTATCGTCTTCGAGGTCGAAGCATTCGACGAGCAAATTTTCGCCGGCGGCGAGCCTGGTGGAATGGGTGACGAGGATCTCGGCGAGCGGCTCCCAGCGGGGATCGGGCATCGGGCTTGGCTCCAGCGTGTGGGATCAAGGTCGGGGGATTGCGGGCGGTGGGGGGGTGGGATACGGTGTGACTGAGGATCGCGACATCCCGCCAGAACAACACGGGGCTTCGCGACTTTCGGCCCCCGGTTTCAGAACATTGGCGCAAATGCCGGTGCGGCTGGCAAGCGGGGTCGGTCTTTGTTTGGATTCCTTTCTTGTGGTTGGCAGGAGCATGAGCGTTGAATCTCTTCGATCTGACCGGCAAGGTGGCGATCGTCACGGGCGGCAATGGCGGGATCGGGCTGGGGATCGCGCGGGGGCTGGCGGCGGCGGGTGCGTCGGTCGCGATCGTGGGTCGAAACATCGAAAAGACGACGGCCGCGGCGGAGTTCCTGTCCGAAGCGCACAAAATCTCGGCCCAGGCGGTGATCGGCGATGTTGCGAAGCCGGCCGACGTCGAGCGGATCATCCACGAAGTGACCAAGCGATTCAACCGGATCGACATTCTCTTCAACAATGCAGGCATCAACATTCGTCGTTCGCCCCAGGACATGACGCTGGAGCAGTGGAACGAAGTTTTGGACACGAACCTGACGAGTGCGTTCCTGCTCGCAAAGGCCGTTTATCCGGCGATGAAGCGCGCCGGGCGGGGCAAGCTTATCAACATCGGCAGCATGACCTCGATTTTCGGGGCGGGCTTCGCGCCCGCCTATGCGGCCAGCAAGGGTGCGATCGTGCAGTTGACGAAGAGCCTGGCACTGGCATGGGCAAGCGACAATATCCAGGTCAACGCCATCTTGCCGGGCTGGTTCGACACCGATCTGACGCAGCAAGCGCGGGTCGAGGTGCCTGAGTTGTATAACCGTGTGATCGCGCGGATACCGATGGATCGGTGGGCCACGCCGGAAGATATCGCGGGTACGGCGGTCTGGTTGTCGAGCCGAGCCAGTGATTATGTGACGGGCATCGCCGTGGCCGTGGACGGCGGATACACGTCGGCGCTGTGACGCCTTGAGCCTGAGCCGGTTTCAGTTGGCTCGACCGACCCGGGGTGTGGCGAGCTTGGCGGGGACCTTGAGCCAGTAGGTCTGGCGGCGGTCGCCACGGAGTCGGAGGTCTTCCAGATACGGCCCGAACTGCGCGAGCGGAACCTGGCCACGGTAGACGGTGCTGCCGTTGACCTGGACCTCGGCCCGTTTGCCGAGGTCGAGCGTGTCAGGACCGATCCAGACGTCAAGCTCGGTGATTCCGTTGGTGTCGACGGTCAGCTTGTTGAGCACGGAGTTGGCGCGAACCTTTAGCTCGGCCGGGCGGAGGTTCTTGCCCAGGGGGTCGGCGGCTTCGGGGCGAATCGTGCGGCGGTCGGCG
>JBGSYY010000149.1:0-4296 GCA_041750675.1 Isosphaeraceae bacterium
GCAAGCCAATCTCCGTCAACCCCCCACGCCGCCCGCGCTCCGGTTCGGCGCCCGGCTCACAAATCGGAAAAAACCCCTCCAGAAGCACCATCTCCAGCAGCTCCCGCGTCAGCTCCGTCTTGACCGCCCCACCCACAACCCGTGAGCTTCGCCCCAGCACGGCCACCGCCGCCGACGCCTTCCCCGGATCGCCGAACAACGTCTCCTTCGCCGAGCGGCACGCATAAGCCAGCCCAATTCGCTGCACCGGATCAAGCGATTCGATCCCACCCGGCAAACTCTCCCGCGCCACCGCGTAGGCCAGCGCCAGGTCCATGTTGTCGCCGCCCAGCAAGATATGCTCGCCCACGGCAACACGCTCCAGCGTGAGGCCGCCCGACTCCTCACCCACGCGAATCAATGTGAAGTCCGTCGTCCCACCCCCCACGTCGCAAACCAGGATCAAGTCGCCCACCGTCACCTGCTCGCGCCAGCCGTCGCCCTGCTGTGCCAGCCACGCATAAAACGCCGCCTGCGGCTCTTCAAGCAACGTGACGTTTTCCAGACCCGCCAATCGCGCCGCCTCGACCGTCAGCTCACGCGCCGCCGCGTCAAACGACGCCGGCACCGTGAGTAGCACCTCCTGCTTCGCCAGGCGATCATCGGCCGCCTTGCCGAACCTCGCATTCCAACCATCTCGCAAATGTGTCAAATACGCCGCCGACGCCTCAACCGGCGAAATCTTGACAACCCCCTCCGCCCCATTCCACGGCAATATCGCCGCATGACGATCCACGCCCGCGTGCGACAACCAGCTCTTCGCCGACGCCACCAGCCTCCCCGGTACCTTCGCCCCATGCTCGCGTGCAAACACACCAACCACGCGGTCGCCCTTCGTCTTCCACGGCAGATTCAACGACTCCGCCGCAAATTCACGCTCCGCCGGCAGATAGAGAAACGAAGGCAACACCGCCCGCTCACCCACTTCTCCGGCCGCAACAACCTGGGTAATTGGCATCGGCTCAATCGGCGCGGGTGCATCGTCCGTCGCCTCACGCGTGTCGGCATACGCCAGTGCGCTGTTTGTCGTTCCCAGATCAATGCCCACAACATATCGTGACATGGCCGCATCTCAATGAACTACGTCCCGCCGACTGCACTCCATCGGCGGTCGACAACTCGTTCCACCCACTCGATCCATTCCTCAGCTCACCTCAACCTCAGCCGGTGCCAGCAACCGCGGATCGCCACCACTCGCCGGCAACGCGGGCAGTTGCACGGCCTTCACTCGCCATCCGTGGTGCTTCAAGGTGCCGTGAAACGGCGGCGATCCATTCACATTCCCCGTCAAGCGGATCGTCGCCGGGTCGAAGCCGCTCGGGATCGTCACCGGCGAGTCCTCAGCCTCGGTCATCACCGGCTCCAGGGTCACGTAATCGGCCAGTGCCTTGCGCGAGCGACGATGGATATCCCGTACCGCCGCCCCAATCTGATCATTGCTGTAGCCGTCGATCTCCTCCATCAAGAAGTCGATCAGCCGTCCATCGCGCTGCAATACCGCCAGAACCCGTAAATCCGGACCCGTGGATTCCGGTTCAAAGAGCCGCTCCGCACGCGCCGCGAAATCCCCACGGGTCAACACGTTCCAAAATGTCCGAAATCCCAGGATCAGCCGATTCAATGCGCGCTCCTCCGACGACTTGAACGGGTTTCCACACCGAGCCACCCAGCGTCACCAGCAGTGTAACGCCCCCACGCCGTCTCGCGAAAGACGCGCGGGCAACCTGGGCTCAGTCGCGGTACGCGTCGAAGTCGAACGTGTCGGCCGACGTATCCACCTCGCGCGAGCGAGTTTCCGGCCGTTTGGCCGTCGCCGTCGAACCCGTCCCCACCCCCGACGACACCGGCTTCGCCGCAGCGCTCTGCGTCACACCCGGCGTCGACGGGTCCAGCGATGGTTCACCCCGCGCCACCTTCAGCTTGGGTGGATACAACGACTCACGTTGATGGGCGCAGCCCGCGCCCGCAATCAGGAAGGGAAGGGCAAGGGCAAGCGTCAGAGCCAATCGGCCCGTTCGGTGCGTTTCTCGTGTTGTGGCGTTCATGGTCGAGGTCCTCTCAGCGCGCACTCGGTATCTTCCATAAGTCATCGAATCCAGCGATCGCCGCCCTTGAGGCGATTCTCAAACCCGGCTCCGCGACCCCGCGCCGCCGTGCCTGATCGTCGCCATCCGACCCGTCGCCACGATCCCCACCGGCGTTGCCACCCGTTCCGCCCGCGCCTGCGGCACCCACAGCCCGGATCTTTCTCCACAGCGATGAAGCCTGCCCCTCGCCCATTCCGAGACTTGAACCATGAAGTGACCCGATCCCGGCGGCGGCTCCGTCGGCGTCGTGCCACCACGGCCTCATTCTGAGGATCGGTCGTCTTGCTCGCGAAGGGAGTCCGAATCGATGTGGAATAGCACGCCGAAGCGAACGAAGCGATCGCGCCTTCAGGGCAGGCTTCGTGCCTTGGAGGCTCTGGAAACACGTTGCCTGCTGACCGGTCCGGTTGCAACCGGAGCGCTCTATTCAGCGAGCTTCTACCCGCCCCGAACCGTCAGTCACTACTCGCCACCACTGAACCTCCCTAAACCCATCGGTGCAGGTCCCTACACCCTCGCCTCGCTCGACAACGAAGGCCGAAACATCTCCGGCAAGGACCGTCAGGGCGACGAATACTTCCTCACGATCCACGGCCCCGGCACCCTCATCGTCACCGACGCCACGCCCAACGACGGCGTCCTCGACGACGATATCGATACCATCCGCATCATCGGCTCCAACCCCCATACCACCTACGTCACCGGCCAGGTGGTCTCCTCCGCCCGTGTCATCACCGACGGCACCGTCAACTTCAACCACCTCATCGCCGAGCGTGGCGTTCAGTCCATCATCCTCAACGGCTTCAATCTGACCAACACCGTCGACGCCCCCTACGCCGGCCAACCCCTCAACGTCGGCCCGGAAATTTACCTCCCCGGGGGTGTCAACACCCTTCAGTTTAATAACATCGACGTGGTCGTCGATCCCGAGTTCAACGATCAACCCTTCGAGATCGTGATCGGTCACCCCACCACGCCCATCCGTCAGCGACCGCAAATCAAGATCGGACGCATCTTCAACACCGTCGCCTCCAAGACCGGCGGCGCCATCGAAAACGGCAACCCCCAAACCGACCCCACCGTCAACTTCGTCGTCAACGGCGGCCTGAAGAAGTTTGAGGCCGTCTCCGTCTCCAAACGCCCGGTTCGCGACGCCGGACAGCAGTTCAACGAACCCGTCGTCTCCACCACCGGCCGCACCGCCGTCCGCACCCTCAACGCCGTCCTCATCAAGGTCTACGGCGGCGCACGAAACCTCGTCGTCTCTCGCGCCGGCAAGCCCGCCCAGCCGCAAACCGGCGAACCCGGCGTGCCCACCCCCGTCGCACCCACAACCCAGCCCTTCCGCAGTCCATTCAGCGGCCTCAGCCGCCTCCGCCGAGCCGAGTTCGGCGGCCCGACCGATGCCGTCGGTCTCGACGTCGACGGCCCGATCGGCACCTTGAAATTCAACCGCGGTATCGGCGACCCCACCGGTGCGCTGGCCGGCGACACCAACCTCGGCTTCAGCGAAGCCCAGCGCGGTTATGCCAGCTTCGGCCTCCTCGGCGGCCAGATCAAGGCCAACCGCATCGGCAAGCTCGGTGCCGGGCCAAATAACTTGATCCTCCAGACCCCCAGCGACCCCGACCTCATGCAGCTCAGCCGCAAGGGCTCGACCACCTACATCGCCCGACCCGGCAGCGCACTCACCTCAGCCGCCATCACCACCAGCGGCTCCATCGGCGACGTCCACATCGTCGGCGATTCGCAAAACAGCCAGACCTCCGCCGGCTTCGACTACCAGTCCTACGCCGCCGGTCTCGAACCAACCCGATCGCCCAGCGTCATCCGCCGCTTCAATCAGCGCGGCAACCTGCTCGATTCCATCGTCTCGGCCAGCTACAGCGGCGGCGCCGACCGAGCCTACGGCGATGTCACCAATACCTCCGCCGCGGACGACGTGATCGGCCCCGGTGGCGTCCGCGGTCGCCTCACCGGCTTCCGCTTCTACACCGGCGGAACCACGGCACTCAACTACCAGGGCGCAGGCGTCTACGCCCGAAACAAGAGCGGCCACCTGCCGCCGCCCAACGGATCCTCGCGGCTTCACGGGGTAGCCTTCCGCCCCTGATTCGCCGCCAATCGCTCCCGCTCCCGCTCCTCCCCTCGGGGGGGGGGGGGGGGGGGG
>JBGSYY010000150.1:0-5576 GCA_041750675.1 Isosphaeraceae bacterium
GCGCCGCCGTCATCATGACCGACGGCGACGGCACCTATCCACCGGAAGAAGGCCCGCGCCTGCTCGCGCCCGTCCTCGAAGGCCGCGCCGATCTCGTCGTGGGAGCGCGCCAACCGATTATCGCCGACGGCGGACGGCCCGCGATGGCCCCTCTGCGAGGACTGGGTAACGTGTTGATCCGTGGTGCCTTCGCGGTGCTCATAGGGCGCGGCCCGGGAGACTTGCTCTCGGGCTATCGCGTCTTCGGCCCCCGCGTGCTGGCCGAGCTGCGTCCCCGTTCGTCGGGCTTCGAGATCGAAACCGAGCTAACCGGCGAGGCCGTGGCTCGGGGCTATCGAGTCGTCGAGCTGGACGTGCCCTATCTGCCCCGCGTCGAGGGGACCGTCAGCAAGCTCCGCGCGGGCCGCGACGGCGTGCGAATTTTGGCGATGATCGTCCATTTGGCCTTTCGCCTACGGCCTCTGCGCCTCGCCTTGCTTGGCCTGATTCTGACGCTTGCCGCCTTTCTCGTGTGGCGCTTGGTCGTCTAACCATATGCGGCCCGTCGTAAGCTCCGATTCATCGACGGATACGATCCAGTCGGGAAACGCAAGTCGAAATGTGCTGCCGACGCCCAGCTCGCTGGTCACGGTCAGAGTCCCACCCAGTAACTGTGCCAGACTGCGGGCGATGGCGAGTCCCAGGCCGCTCCCCTCGCGGCGCTGGCGAGTGGAACCCGCAAGCCGCGTGTATTCCTCGAAAATCCGCGGCAGATCGTTTTCGGCGATACCGACACCAGTGTCCTCCACCTCGATCCACAAATCGCCGCTCTGATGGACCGCGCGGACGACCACAGAACCGGCATCCGTGTAATGCACGGCGTTCGAGAGCAGGTTGGAGACGATCTGCTTGAGTTTCGCCCGATCGGTCGAGACGATCAGGCTCGTATTCGACATCGGCTCCAGCCCGCACTGCAGGCCCTTCTTGCGGGCGGCACTCTGCACGCTCGCAAGGCATTCGATCAGGGCGTCTTCCAGCGCAAACGGTGTGACTTCGACCGGCAACGCGCCCGATTCGATCCGCGCGAGATCAAGCGTGGCATTCAGAAGGTCAACGACATTATCGAGCGATCGCCGGATCGACTCCTCGCTCTCGATCACCTCAGCGTTCTCGGGGTCTTCCACGTGAGTCATCAGCAGGTCGGTCGAGATTGAGATCGAGTTGAGCGGCAGGCGCAGGTCGTGTGAGAAGGCGCGGAGCATCCGCGACTTGGTGCGCGTGGACTCCACCGCGGTCCTCTGCTCTCGCAGCAGCAGCCCCTGGTACTCAATCCGCTCGGTGACGTCGAAACACGAGGCCAGATAGCCGCCGAACTCGCGGTGGTCGTGATACGGCACAACACGCCCGGCGATCCAGCGGTAAACTCCGTCGTGGCGGCGCAGCCGGGCCGTCCACTCGAACCGTTTCTGACCCGCGAACGCGTCCCAGTATTGCTGAAACGATTGGTAAAGATCCTGGGGATGAACCCCTTCCAACCAGCCGAAACCCACCTCCTGCTCGGCCAGCCGGCCCCGAAAGTCAAGCCAGGTCTGATTCACGAAATCGCAGCGTCCCTCCGGGTCGAAGCGGAGAATCATCACTGGCGAGTGGTCCAGAATCGCCCCGAGCTGGTTCGTGGTCGCGGCCAATTCCGCTTCGAGCCGCTTCAGCTCGCCGATCTCCTGCGCCGTGGAAACGGTCGCCAGAATCTGCCCGGTCTCATCGCGCAATGGCGTGGTGTTGATCAGATACATCCCCGACCTCCACGACGAGCGTATAATTATCTCTTCATTGACGGTCGCCTCGCCTCGGATCGCGCGGATGATCGGGTAGTCTTCGAGCAGATACGCGGAGCCGTCCGGCCGAAGCAGCTCGACCTTGGGCCCGCTCTCTTCTCGAAGCGTCACACCGTGGGCGTCATGCGTGGTTCCGCCGATCACCTCGACGGCCGCCGCATTCATCGTGATCGGCCTGCCCTCGACATCGTAGATCCAAACGGCGATCGGAATGTCGTTCAGCAATGCGCCCAGGATCGTCGGCTCGGCAAGCAGCATCCGCGTGAGATCACGTGGAGAGAAATGCTGAGTCGGTTCCCCTGGCAGGCGGCTCAGACCGTGAGATTCTTGCCGCGCGGGGTCGAGATCGTCGACGGCCAGGTCAATGGCGTCGAGAAAATCCAGTCGCTCACGTCTTACGGTCGTCTGCCAGAGCGGATTCTCAATCGCCGCCGCTCGCAGGGCGCGTCGCCATCGCACGCGCATGGCAGGCTCGGTGGCGTTCTCTGATTCAAACGTCCCCCGGATCGCCGCGGCCAGCGCCTTGACTCGCTGGCTCAGGTCCGAGGGAATCGCCATCAGCTCGCGGGCCGCGTCGTCGTGTAATTTGTCGATGTCACCGCTCATGGTGTTCCCAACCCATCGGGTATTGCTTTCCTGGGCATCCATTCTCCTGAGGGTCTGGCACTGGACAACGTCGCTCCGGCGGCGGATGCTCCCTGAAGTCGTCTCAAGCAGTCTTGCGTCGGACTGACAGAACCATGTGACCCCGCATCAACGATTCGCCCGCGATCGCAGTGTCGCGATCGACTTGTGTGGCTGGACGAGCTTCGGCTTCAGCGGCGATACCGGGCGGCTCGCGGGTCGGGGAAAAGCGAATCTATATAATTTGCCTCCCAACCAATCCCCAGGTCAAGGACAAAACGATCCAATTCGCGAATCGGGCGAATCGCAGCGCCTGTGCGGTTCCGGAATCGGTATACGCGAAACGCAAAGATCGCCAATCGATTCGCTGTTCTTGAGCCTCAAAAGCCGGCAAAAGACTCGGGAAGTTTCCGACCGGCGTCTGCCGCGTTGAGGCGGAATCGCCTCATGGCTACAATTTATCCCAGTTTTCCAAGGTATCTGTTCGGTCGATGATGAGACGCCCGCCATGACTCGGCTGCTTTCCCTGATCTGCCTGGCCGCGATGCGCAACACACTGATGGAGACCCCGAACCAGCCGAACATGCTGTCCGTGCCTCCTGGCTTCGAGGTTCGGCTCGTGGCGGAGGTCCCGGCGGTCGAGTACCCCTGCCAGGTCGCTACGGCCAACGATGGCACGCTCTTCGTCGCCGAAGACCCGATGGACCAGCGCGGGCCGTACGAGGCGAACGATGGTCGCATCCTCCGCTTCCCACAGGGCGGCGCCACGGGACTGCCGGTCGTCTACGCCAGCCAATTTCGAGCCATCCAGGGCATGGCCTGGCGCGACGGCGCGTTGTACGTCTGCCACATGCCGTTTTTGACCGTACTGCGCGACCGCGATGGCGACGGCGCGGCCGAGCAACGGATCGACCTGTTCACCGATCTCGGCCCAACAAATAACCAGGGGCTTAACGATCACATTGTCTCAGGAATACAGTTCGGGATGGATGGATGGCTTTATATCTCGGTCGGTGACAAGGGCGTACCTGGGACGAAGCGGCCCGAGGACGGCGTGGTCGTGCAGCTCGAAGGCGGCGGCGTGCTCCGTTGCCGCCCCGACGGCACGGCGCTCGAAGTCGTGTCGAGCGGAACCCGAAACCATCTTGAAGCCAACCTCGACGCACTCGATCGCATCTTCACCTACGACAACACCGACGATGGTCTGGGCTGGTGGACCCGTCTCACCCACCACATCGACGGCGGCTACCACGGCTACCCCTTCGATTACCACGACCGCCCCGACCGATTCCTCGACCGCATCGCCGAGTACGGCGGCGGCTCGCCGTGCGGTGCATCCTTTTATCGCGAGGCGGCCTGGCCCGAGCCTTTTCGAGGCATCGGCCTCTGGGCCGAGTGGGGCAAGGGCAAGGTCCAGGCGTTCCGATTCCGCCCCAAGGGAGCCACGTTCGAGGTCGACGAAGCCATCGACTTCGTGACCGCCGATCAGGCGAACGACTTTCGGCCGATCGACCTCGCCATCTCCCACGACGGCCGCACCCTGTTCATCGCCGACTGGAACCTGGGCGCCTGGGGCGACCCCCGCAAGGTAGGTCGCGTCTGGGCCGTCTCGGTAATCGACCCCACTCCCGAACCGGCGCGCGGGCGAGACTCCGATCCCGCCGATACCCTGATCGCGGCGCTCGACCATCCCGCCTATGCGGAGCGAACAAGGGCACAGAACGCCTTGATCGCGCGCGGGCCGGACGTCGTGGAAACCATCCAGGACGCGCTCAACCGCCGCGTCAATCGCGAGACCACTCCCGGCTCAGGCGGACCGCATCTTGTCTGGATTCTCGACGCCCTGGCGGGCGGCTCGCCCGAGGCGGCCCTGCCCCTCATGGGCGTTCTGAAGAGCCCCCATGCGGCATTGCGGCGAGAGGCCGCTCGCGCGCTCGGCCAGCACGCAGCACCAATCGCCGTCGAGGCCCTGATCGTCGCTCTCGATGATGTCGACCCGGAAGTGCGTCTCGAAGCCTCGATCGCGCTGGGGCGGATCGGCGATTCTCAGGCGGTGCCCGCCCTCATCTCTCACCTCGCGGATTCCGACCCCTATCTGGCCTTCGCCGCGCGGATCGCGTTGCGCCGCATCGGCGACTGGACACAGATCGCCGAGGGGCTGGCGTCCGACAACCCCGCCATCCGCCGCGGCATCCTCGGCGTCTTGGAGCAGCAATACCAACCGACCGCGGCACGGGCGTTGCTCGCTCATGCGTCGAATTCCTCAGCCACACCCGACGAGCGAAGCCTCGCCCTGCAATTCGCCGCCGATCTCACACGGCACCGCACGCCCTGGAATGGTCGCTGGTGGGGCACGCGCCCGGCGGCCGCCGCGCCGCCCGCGCATGTCGTCGATTGGGAGCTGACGGACGAAATCCGAGCAGCCGTTCGGCGTAGCCTGGACCAGAGTGACGCCCCAGTGCGTCTCGCGGCCATCCGCGCGATCGCCGCGAATGAAGACCATGACGCACTCGCCGACCTGACCACACGCTTCACCACCGAATCGGAACCCCCGATCCGCGCCGCGATCGCCGACGTGCTTGGGAAACTTCGACACGAGCCGGCCGTGCCCGCGCTCGTCGCGGCGATTCGCGATCCGGAGACCGAGGTGGAACTTCACGACGCCGCGCTCCTCTCGCTCGACGCGATTGGCACCCAGACCGCGGAATCGGCGCTCCTTGAACTGCTGACCGATGGCGGCCTGAACACGAATCGTCAGCCCCAGGTGATCGCGGCGATCGGCAAGCGCCGGATGACTGACGCCGTGCCTCTCTTGTTGATCAGGACCACTGATGAAGATATGGCGATCCGTCTCGCTGCGGTCAAAGCCTTGGCGCGTTGCGGCACGCCGCAAACGGCCGGCGCGGCCTTGCGGGCGACCCTGGTCGACCCCAACGTCGACCTGGCCTCGGCCTCGGCAGACGCCCTCGGCGAGCTTCGCGATCACGAGGCCATCCCAGCACTCGTTGACGCCGCCCAAAGCGACGCCACCCAGTTCGCTGCCACGAACGCCCTGACGCGAATGCCCGATATTCGAGCCTTGCAGGTCTATCTGCGGGGCCTGTCCAGCAAGAACCCTGAGGAGCGCGCGGCGTGCGC
>JBGSYY010000151.1:0-2660 GCA_041750675.1 Isosphaeraceae bacterium
GTTGTCAGCGGCGGCGCCACAACAGGACGCCGGCGGCGAGGAGGACGGCAACGCCCAGACCAAGCGCGAGGGGCGAGACGGTGGACGACCAGTCGGCGGGCGGGACGGCTTCGATGGTTTTTGTAGTGACGACGGGGGGAACGGGCGGCGCGGGTGGGGGTAAGGGTTTTGGGGTCGGCTCGGCAATGACGCGTTGCTCGATATTATCGTAGACCATGGCTTCCGGCTGATACACTGGCCAGAAAGTGGAAGCCGCATAGGATTGATTAAATTTGATGGATTGCACGTCGTATTCGGTGGAGAGCATCAAATTACCATCGGCGTCGTAATTTGATGTTTTCGATTTTATGGGGAACGTACGCCCATTGATCTGTTCGAGCGAAGACGCCGTCCAGGTCCACCACGGCTTTTGATTCTGACGGTCGGCCTCGTTGCGGAAGCCATCAATCTTCATGGGAATACCCGTGGCTTCGTCCAAGATGATCACCTGAGCCTGAGCCGAAGGCTGTTTGTCCTCTCGGAATAAGACCTGGACGCCTGGCCGTCCCAATATTTCCAGCTTGCCCAACAATTCGCCTCTGGGTAGGGCTTGGTGAAGAGGCGATCGGCCGACATAGAAGGCACGCAGGGGTGCGGGCACGTTCCGCCGATCGGTACCGTTCTCCAAGGCGAATTGGCGATTGATCATGATCGTTTGCTGTTGATCCGGATTCACGGATGAGAACTGCACATCGGCGCAGCGAGTACCGTCACTGTAGTACCGGCTCATAATGACGACGCGGTCGCCGCTCTGGCCGCGCATTTCATAGAATCGGCCGCCGCCCACCTCCTCGATGTAATGTTCCTTGATGGTGTCGAACGACTGTTCACCCGAGAACGCCGTGCCGTGCCGCGTGATTCGTGCGTCCAGATGAATTTCCACGGAGGTTGACGAATCCAGATCCCATGCGAGTCGATCCGCTATGGCTTGCAGTAAGTCGTTCATGAAGACAAATCCTTGTAGTCATCCCCGAGGTCGGAGAGATTGGAGAAGTCGATTCACCGAATTAGAATGACCTGACTCGTGGAGGCGCGGGATGTTCACATTCCATTACACGGGCTCACGTTGGTAGGTGGGCAAGGAAGTTGTCGGTCAGATCATCAGTTTTGGTCTCGATCGTTGAAAGGCGGAAAGGCGAGTCTGAACGGTGTGTCCCTCGTTCAGACCCGTTCCCTATATCCGTCCATTGATTCGCCGTATTCTGAGGACCCTTACCGACACAGCACGGCTGCCGGTAAACAATTGCCGCCGGTAGGTTCGCCAGGACAGGCCAACTGCCACGCACAATCATATAATCGCCATTCTGTGCATGGCTTGGGCACCGATGTATCGCAGAAGCCGAGAATCCACGTAGGGGGCGGAGGCGCAGTACACCCAAGTATGGGGGGGAACCATCCGATGGGAGGGACGCAGGATGCACAATTCCCTGCCTGAGGCAGGCAATTGCCTCCGACCAGGAAGATGGCCTGGCCATATAGAGTCGTGGGTTACTGCGGTCCGATGCCGAGGACCAGGACGACTAAAGCCAGGCCCAGCCACAAGCGTGGCGAGCGAATCATCAATTTCATCATGTGAATCTCCTGGAGTTGGAAAGGTGCGACCGGATGCGGAACTTACGACAGGCGTTTCATCACGAAGCCATCTCCACCTTGCGACGACTCGATAGGGACGGCGTGCGCAAATCGTCATGCGTTGAGATCACAGCGACTCCTCAGTGACGGCTTCACCGCCGTTGCGGGTGCCGAGGCTTCTCCACAGAGATAGATCGGTTCCCGAGGAGAACCAGCGCACCGCGCCGTCGGCCATGGCGGCGTTGACGCCGCCGGGGTGGTGGCTTCGCGCGGCGGAGATGCCATGCACCAAAATGAGTCCGGGGCCGCAGTCCGGCACGCGGGAATTCGGAGGTGCGGACACGAAGAAGTTCGTGAAGGTTCCTCCAGGGAGCAACCAGGAGCCGCCGGCATCAAGGCCGCTCTTGATTGGGGCCGTGAGTCTGGCGCATGTGTTCAACCATAGGTCCGCGGTTTGATTTATCGTAGGCGAAGGTCCGTCAACGGCAGCCCAGTCGCGAAAAGGCGAGTAGACGCCCCGCGGACCCGACCCGATCGGCTTCTCGGAAAACGCCAGAGTCTGGGACAACCCGTCTCGAGCCGCGGCGGTCGAGAGGCCTTCGCGAAATGGTTCGCCACCAGTATTCCAGACGAACAATCCGTCGTCGGACGCACGGAAGCTGCCGCCGGGTTGCCTCCTCAGTAATCCCATCCCGAGACACGCTCGATACGACGTCGGCGCCCAGGGGTTTAAGGCCCCGCGCGGATCCGACGGACACAGCAAGACGTTGAGTTGCGTTCGAGCGGCGGTCTGATTCTCAACATTGAAATCGGTAACGGCCACATAGCCCGGAGCGATAAAGTTGATCGAGTTGTACAAGGCGACTTGCTCGAGATAGGGCAGCAGGCGGCAATGGACGGAGAACATCGCGAGTGGATCGCCGTGAAACGCATAGGTTCGTCCCGTAGTCGCCGCCGGTGGCAGCGCGCCGTGGGTCGATTCGAAGGCGTGGGTCGCGCGGATCAACTGACCCAGGTTATTGGCGCAGGCGGCGCGGCGCGCGGCCGCG
>JBGSYY010000152.1:0-5449 GCA_041750675.1 Isosphaeraceae bacterium
TCGTGTTTGACACCGGCGGCGTGCGCGAGAGGGTCGGGGGAGCGCCCCGGCGCGTGGGGCCGGAGGGTGAGTCTGGTGAGTGCCGGGAGACACCACAACGACCTCGCCCAAGTCGTCTCAGCGAGAATCCCGGCACTCACCTTGCGGAACCGTCACATCACCCGGGCGGCGCCCGGAGTCCGCCGATCGGCGGCGCCGGAACCGGCGTGCCGTGGCAAAACGCACCAATCGTGCCAAGGTTCAAGCCGGGCATGATCGTCGCTGAATCGCATGTAAATATATATAAGTTCACGACTTACAGACTATTCAAGAGTCCGGAACGACTTGGAAGGTCTGCCGGGAGGCCATCCTGTCGTCCGCAATGCGAACAATGAGTCCTGAATCAGAACAATTGGTGTCCGTAAAACGGAATTTCCCTCCCGACTGGCGTCGGACCGGCATCCGCGCCGCGCGGTGATTGACCCGCGTCGCCAAATTCCTCTATGCTTGGCATTGGGGGGTTTTGAGCATCGGGATTCTTCCCGTCGGCGAGGGACCGAGCATGTCGCTGCCACTCTCCGCCATCGCGGCGGGCGGGATCGGGGTTCTCCGGGCAGCGATCGCCCCCGCTCCCCACGCGCTCACCCTCGATCACCTGCGCAGCGATCTCTCCCACGAGACGGCCGCGAAGCTCGCCCGGCTGACCGCCTCGCCGAGTATCGCCGTCAGCGACGCCACCGTCAGGAAGACCCCAATCGCGGCGACCACCCACCCACCGTAGAAAGCGACTGAGCCGGTGGGTTCCTCAAGCGTTCGACCCGCCAGGGACGGCCCGTAGACCAGCGCCAGCCCAGCCAGGGTCGTCGGGATGCCTGGGCCGAGTAAGCCGGCTAGCGATGCGTAGGGCACGTCCTGCCGGTAGGTCGCCGTCAGGTAGTTCCAGAGCGCGAACGTGCCGAGGCCCATGGCCAGGGCGAACGCGGCGTAGCTGCTGACGATGGTCAGAACGTGGATCGTTAGCCAGTAATTGCTCCGCAGGACAGGCTGCAAGCTCTCGATGTTGGGGTTCAAGACGCTCGCCGCATTGGCCGCCACAATCGTGCAGAGCGTCGCCACCGCCGAGGCAGCCGCCGCCGCGTAGACCTTGCGATAGACCAGTTCCAGCACCAGCCCAATCACGGCCGTCACCAAGGCGACCCAGATGACCGTCTCATACATGTTCGTCACCGGCGCCCAGCCCGAGATCGCGATCCGCTGAGCGAACCCGTAAACCTCCAGTCCGATCCCGCCGACAAAGCCCGCCATGCCGGCGCCGACCATCGCCTTGCGAAACGCATCGAGCGTCGAGCCGCGCGTCGAGCGGATCGTCAGGCTCATCCCAAGTAGCAGGGCGCCGAGCCCATAGAAGATCGGGGCCTTGTAGAACGGTGCGAACTCGTTGTAGCCCACTTCTTTCTGGACCAGCGCGACGGTCGGATAGCCGCTGATGGACTCGGCAAGTGCCCGTGCGGACGCAACAAGGGCCTCGGCCTGTCCCAGGGGCAGCACACCCGATGAGTCGACCTCGGATTGCCGCGCCGCCTGGTAGGCTTCACGCAGATTCGTCACTTCGGTGCCGGGGTATCCCGCCGCGGAGAGGTCCGCCGGCTCGGAATTGATGACGAGCGAGATGGGTGCCCAGTCGGCGTCCTCGCGGAGCCAGGTCAGAAGGAGTTCGTCGGCGTTGGAGTCGGTGCCGGGGACCTTTCGATCCTCGCGCGGGAGGTCCGCCCAATGGCGGACGATGGTGCCAATCGCGTCGGCCTCGATCGCCGTGAAGCCGAACTCGGTCATCGCCAGAAGCTGCTGTAGACCCTCAATCGGGAAGTCGCGCTTCGAGGCCGTTTCCACCTTGACGATATTATCCATCCGGTCGAGCCGAGCCCGATCGAGCAGCGGGAACTCCTTGTCGGCGTTCTCCGGCTTGGCCCTCATCTCGTCGTACTTCTTGAGCGTCGCGGCCAGGAAACCCAGGTAAGCCTCATTGGCCGGTCGCGGTACGGCCCGGTCGACCGCCGGCAGGAACTCCAGATCGCGGTCGCCCCGGATCAACTGATACCGGGTCAGGCGCCCGTGGACCTCGACCACCTTGTCCTCAATGGCCGAAAGTTTGGGCGGCTCGCCGCCGGGGTTGGCCATCGGCCTCGACTTCATCGCGCAGTCGCGGAACCATTGCTCGAAGTTGATCGTCCGGCCGTCGATTCGGATCTGGGCCTCTTCCAGTTCGCGTGGGGAGCAGAACTTGTCGCCGCCGTCGAGCCGATGGGCCAGGGCCTCGACCTCGTCCTGACGGTCCTTCGACAGCCCGGCGGTCCGAGCGAGGACGCGGAGGTCGGCGCCGGAGATACGGTCGGCGTCCTTCAGTTCCGCCAGGCGGCCTGAACTCTCGTGGGACGCTTTGTCGTCGGCGAGGATCGCGGCGATCAGGGCCCGCGCGCGGCCTCCGAGGAGGTACTCCTTCAGCGGTACGTACTCGACCAAGATGAAAGCGCGATCGTCCCAGGTGTCGGGATCACTGGCCCAGCCCCAGAAGGCCGCCGTCGCGCCCCACTTGCCGAGTGGCTTGCCGTCGTCGTCGGTCAGTTCAAAAGACTGACGACCGTTGATGATCTTCACTTCCTGGCGCGCGACGGTGTCGAGCGGCTTGCGACGCCCGCTGTGCATCAGCACAAGTCGGCCCAACTCTTCGTATCCGGGGCCCTGGCCGCGATCGGCCGCCGAGTCCGCGGCGAACCCGACCGTGGGCAAGCATGTCGCCAGCGCCAAGAGGGCCAATCCGAGTCCGCTCGTTCCTTGCTTGATCATCGTGCGATTGACCTTCCCAGAATCGACGGTGTGCGGTGACGGCCCGGCCCGACTCAGAGTGGCTCATCGAGCGAGGGTCCGACTTCGGTCGCCGGACTCGGTTCGCGCAACCCTTGGTTGATCTTCTTGATCGCGCCGCGTTCCCGCTCCCGCTTGCCGCCGTCGGTGAAGACGCCGGCCCGCATGTAGAACTGCAGGAACACGCCGATCACGACCATCAGACAGCCCAGGTAGACGACGTGCCAGTACGGGTCGTAACGGACCTGGAACAACGACACGAACTGGCCGCTGCCGTCGTCCGGAGGTGTGAAGCTCGACTGGTAGAATGTGTAACCGCGGTGGCTCAACGGCTCGTTCATCGAGATCTTGACCGGCTTGTTCTCGATCCTTTGCTCCTCGTCGGAGAGCAGCACGTCACTCTCGAAGCTCCGGGCCTGCATGACCCCCGGATCGAACCGCCGTCGGAAGTCGACCAGCTTGATGTCGAACGGCAACGGCTTGCGGTCGAGGTCGAACCAAACGCGGTAAGCGGCCCGATCGAACCGGAGCACGTCCGCCTCGCGCGGATCGGGCTTCAGGTCGGGCGTGATGCCGAGCCGAAGCCAGGCATCGCGGCTCTCACCCTTGAGCTTCATCTCGACGTGGGTCGCGGGAATGCCGTTACCCGCCTGACCCACCGCCATCTGAATCGGCGTGTAGACGAATTCCTCACGTCCCGAGCGAAGAAACTCGTCCACGCCCACGCTCAGCCTCATCGGTTGAGTTGGTGAGCCTCCGAAAGCGTCGACCCGCTCCCCCAGCTTGAGTCGGCCCGAGCCCTGCACGCCTTCGTCGTTGACCGCGCGGTACATCAGCTTACCGCCCGACGTGCCGACCACGTCCACGACGCCCTTCAGGCCCTGCATCCCCGTGGCGAAGGCCGGCGGATGGTAATAGCTGATCCGGACCATCGGGTCGGTGGGGGCGAGGACGTTCGCGTCGTGGTCGCCGGGCTTGAACGCGATCGTGGCTACCCGGGCCACCTCGGTACCCCAGTGAGTCACGCCGGGCCCGCCGACCTTCGAGACCTCGAACTCCACGAAGGGGACGGTCGGGTCGCCCGTTCCTTGCGCGATCGTCTGCAAGAAGTCGGCCAGCCGGATGTGCGAATGCCCCGCGCCCGTACCGAGCTCGAACTCGGTCGCCATCCGCTCGAAGGCGCCGGGGCTCGACCAGTCGCCGGAGGGCTTGTAGGACGCCGTCAGGTCGCTATCGGGGAGTTGGAGAGTCGGGCCCGAGGCCGACGTCCCGCTGCCAAGGTCCCACGTGCTGGTCGAAGGGGTGTACCGCGCGACTCGCTCGCGCCCGGCTTTGTCGACATACCGCAACCGGGCAAACTCCAGCTTGCCGCCCTCGGGCAGCTCGAGGAAATCCGCGATCAGGTCGGCGTCTTTCTCGGTGTCCAGGTAGCTGAATCGGAGGAGAGCGGGGCCGACCGACTTGGCCTTGCGCAGAAAAATCGGGTCGGCCGCAAGCCAGGGTGCCCGATCCATCGGATCGTTCTGGAAGAGGTCCATCGAAGTCGTCGAGTTTGGCGGCGTCACCCGGGCTAGCAGCCGCACCATCGGCACGCCGCCCGAGTCCGACTCCCGATGAAGAAAGCGTGGCGACGAAGCCGGGTAGAAGGCGTTGACCGTCAGCTCAAACGGGTCGTTGGCTCGGCTCAGGACTTCCGATCGCCCCGGCTTCCAGTCGAACGAGCCGGGGAAAAACGGAAAGGAATAACCTTCTCCCTTCGATTCGCCGGTCTCCGGGTCGAGCGGCTGCACGCGGATCCGGTGCTCGTTGAATGCGGTTAGCGTGCTGGAATGGTCACCCTCAACCATCGCCACCTGCCCATCACCCCCGGTCTGGAAGCTGATCCACGACCCAACAAGAAGCACCAACAGCCCGGCATGCGTGACCACGAAGCCGGTCTGCCGCTTCTTCCACGGGTAGCGGATCGTCGCGGCGCAAAGGATGTTCGTGGCCAGGAAGATGAGCAACAGGCCGAACCACCAGGTCCGGTAGAAGTACACCTGGAGCGCGTGGTTGCCGTAGCTCCGCTCAAAGATCATGCCGGCGGTCAGCACGACGACCAGTGTCGAGATCGTGACGATCGCCAGCTTCAATGAGGCCAGAAAACGATAGACCGACCGGAGCAAACCTGGCGAGTTCGGTTTCTGAGCGACGTCGGCACCCTTCTTGCGGGGCGAACGGGCGGGCTCGGGTGCGGGACTCTTCCTGGTCGCCATCGCCATGTCGACTGCTCACGGTTGGGCGGCGGGCCGGCGCGTCCAGAGGGATCGGCCGGAGGTCGGGGTGATGGTCGCCGGTCTGTCCTACGTTCGTCAACCGGCGACGGCCCAACCGTACGGACCCGAGGCGGGAGAAGCGGGCGGAGTGGCGTGTTCATTGTCTCCACACCACAGTGCCGATTGTATCCACGATCGCCGACCCGTCCAAGACCGACTCTGAAAGTTTTGAATCACTGTTTAACAATCTCTGGGCGGTTGGCGTGGTCGGCGCTGACTGAGGTGGGTAAGGTGAGCAGAACTGCGGCAAGGAGGCGGCGATGGATCAGCGGCACGGCAACGCGACGAGGACG
>JBGSYY010000153.1:0-2432 GCA_041750675.1 Isosphaeraceae bacterium
ACGGCGGCCGCGCCGGCGTGGGGGGCAAGTTCGTCGGGGCCGGGGCCTAGCTCGGCTTCGTAGCGGACGGAGACGGGCGAGCCGAGCCGGCCTGAGTCGAGTCGGCGGCGGATCTCGACGAGCGCGGGGTGAAGGCTCAGCGGCATGGCGGGGACGAGCGGCGGGGTTTGATCGTGGGGGAGGACGGCGACCTGATAGAGGGCGTCGGGGTCTGGACCTGGGGGATAGAGGATCAGCATCGGCAGGCCCAACTCGGCGGCGCGGCGGACCAATTCGGCGCGAAGATCGAGGGGGCCGCCCAGGACGACGGCCTGCGGTTCGCCTTCGAGCAAGGCCATTTCGACGCCGTCGAGGCCGATGGGATCGCGATCGGCGATCAGGAGGGCCTCCGGAGTGGAGCGCAGGCGGTTGCGCCATGCCGCTTCGTCGTCTCCCTGGCCGATCACCCGCCATCGCATTGGGAAATTTGCACCTTGAAGATGGGAATAGCTGGTCCCAGGAGTCACGCGGCGACATTGTAGGGGGTGATGCGAGCCATGGCGACGGCGGGGCGGCGTGGTCGTTGTCGATCACACCGGCTTGATTGACCGATCGCGGGCTTTCGGCCGATAATCATTTCTTTGAGCGAGCGACTGGGCGGTGGGTTGCGAACTTGGTCGTGACACCTGCCGCTCGTGGCGAATTTCTGAATCGATCGGCCGCACGCCTGGCGGCGGACTCCTGGGGCATCTGGCGACGTGCTGGAACTTGTCGACTACCAACCGATCGAGGATTGGCAAGGGGCCTGCCTCGCGGTGGGAAACTTCGACGGAGTGCATGTCGGCCATCAGGCGTTGGCTGCGCGGTTGGCGGAAATGGCGGCGAAGCTCGGGCGTCGTGCCTTGGTGCTCACGTTCGATCCACGGCCCGTGGATATTCTTCGGCCCGGCCAGGCTCCACCGCCGCTGGGGTGGACGGCCCGTAAGGTCGCATTGTTGCGCCAGGCGGGGGCGCACGAGGTGGGCGTTTTTCGGACTGGGCGCTGGCTCCTGGGCATGACGGCGCGGGAATTTTTCGATCGCGTGGTGCGCGGTCAGTTCGCGGCGTCGGGCATGGTGGAGGGGCCGACGTTCGGCTTCGGGCGCGATCGGGGCGGCGACGCCGAGGTGCTTTCGGAGTGGTGTGGCGAAGCCGGAATGGCCT
Source organism: Isosphaeraceae bacterium (assembly GCA_041750675.1). Taxonomy (GTDB): domain Bacteria; phylum Planctomycetota; class Planctomycetia; order Isosphaerales; family Isosphaeraceae; genus BPJS01. The sequence goes on from JBGSYY010000153.1 coordinate 1,183, forward strand.
TTGAGATGGTGCCGCCGATCGAAGTGGACGGCGTGCTGGTCTCCTCCACCCGCATTCGTGAGGCCTTGGGTGATGGGGAGGTTGAGAAGGCAGGACGATTTCTGGGCCGTCCGCATCGGGTGCGAGGCACGGTGGTCCGGGGCGCGGGGCGAGGAGCGGGCCTGGGGTTTCCGACGGCGAACCTGGCGGGGGTCGGCCAGCTTTTGCCGCGCGACGGGGTTTATGCCGGACGGGCGTTTCTGGAGGGGTTGCCGCCCTGCCCGGCGGCGATTCACGTGGGAGCGAACACGACCTTTAACGCTCAGGAGCGGACGGTGGAGGCGCATCTGCTCGATTTTTCGGGCGATCTGTATGAGCGTGAAATGGAGCTGGAGTTTGCCCACGCGCTGCGGGCGTCGCAACGATTCGACTCGGTTGAGGCGTTGCTCGAACGGATTCGGGCGGACGTGAAGCGTGCCGCCGAGTTGCTTGACGATCGTCTCAGTGCCGCACGAGCGCCAGGATGATCTCGAGCGCGATCAGCGCGATGACGATGATTTCCAGGACTTCGAGCCGACGTCCGCTGGCTTGGTGGGTGAGCAGGTCGAAGACGTCGCCGACCGTTTCCAGCTTGCGGCGGATCGAGGCTTCCCAGCCATCGAGGTGAAAGCGCGAGGAGGCGAGCGCGTAGACGCGTGAGAGATACTGATCGCCGATCAGCTTGAGCGCGTTGTCGACGCGTTCAAAGACGCTTGTGGCTTCCAGTTCCAGTTCGCGGACATCGCGCACGGCGGAATCGCCGCTGTCGCCGAAGAGGCCGAAAATGCGTCGGCGTTTGAGTGGTCGCATGTGTCGATAGGCGGCTTCGAGTCGGTCGTCGAGCCGGTCGTCAAGTTGGCGATAGGCAAGGAGCTGGACGTTCGCGAACTCGATGACCTGGAGCGTGTCGACGCACTCGCGATCAGCCACGAGCGCGGCGGGCCAGTCGAGAACGACAAGATCGTTGGGCGCGTAGCTCATGTGAAGGCGAGTGGCTTCGAGAACTTCCCCGCGGCTAAGGCGATCGGGTTCGAGGCGAACAAGCTGAGCGGTCCAATCGGCATTTGCGTCGAGCCAGTCGGGGCCGACCTCGCCGATCTGAAAGACGACGTATTCCTCGCTCAGGTCGCTCCAGGCGAAATCGGTGACGATGGGCGTGATACGCTCCATCCAGGGGGCCAGGGTGAGCCGCGCGGCGGCGACCAGCGGTGCCGGTTCGGCGAGTTCGCCGG
>JBGSYY010000154.1:0-1862 GCA_041750675.1 Isosphaeraceae bacterium
GCCCGCCCGCCACCCGCCCCCCCACGAATGGCATGGGGGTTTGGGGTTTGGGGATTGCGCACTCACTTGACAGCAGCTGGCCGTACTTGTCAGCGACGTCGGTGGTGGCGAGGCCCACGAGCCGCCCCACGGTGGCGCCCATGAGCAGCATCGGCACAAACAGGCCGCTGGCGATCGCGGAGCCTGCGCTCGCAATGGCCCTGCCTTGCCCCACGGGCTGGTAGACACGTCCTCGCGGACCAAAACGGTTGAACCTGGCATCCGGCGGCCCCAAGATAAGGGGGCGTGGCGTCTGGATCGTCCGGGAACTTCGACTGTTGAGGTCATCGCTTGTGAATCCTTCCACCCTGACGACCGTGTTGCTTGCGCTGTTTGGTTTTGTCTGGATGGCCGGAGCCGGACACGACCGGCCGGCCGGGCCGCTGCACAAAACGAGGTCGGCCGTCATGGCTCGGCGCGGCATGGCCGCAACCAGCCAACCGCTGGCAACCGAGGCGGCCCTGCACGTGTTGCGGGCGGGCGGTTCGGCCGTCGACGCCGCGATCGCGGCGAACGCCGTGCTGGGCGTGGTCGAACCGATGTCGTGCGGCATGGGCGGCGACCTGTTCGCGATCGTCTGGGACGCGAACGAGAAAAAGCTCTACGGACTAAACGCCCATGGCGCGGCTCCCGCGCGAGCAACCATCGACGAGTTCACCACGCGTCAAATCGATCGAATTCCGCTCTACGGCCCGCTGAGCTGGTCGGTCCCCGGCTGCGTCGATGGCTGGGCCATGCTCCACTCGCGCTTCGGCAAGCGGCCCTGGGAATCGCTGTTCGACGAGGCGATCCACCACGCCGACAACGGCTTTCCCGTCAGCGAGGTGATCGCCGCCGACTGGACCGGCGCAGCCTCCGCCCTGGCGGAAATTCCCTCCTCGGCCGCCTGCTATCTTCCCCAGGGACACGCCCCCGCGGCCGGCGAGGTCTTTCGCAATCCCGACCTGGCCCAAACACTCCGCCTGGTGGCCGCGGGAGGACGCGACGCCTACTACGCCGGCCCAATTGCCGAGCGACTGGCGCGCTACTCGGCGGAGGCCGGCGGGCTCCTGACCGCCGCGGACCTCGCCGCCCACCATGGCGAATGGGTCGAGCCGGTTTCCACAAGTTATCGCGGCTTCGACGTCTGGGAACTTCCGCCCAGCGGCCAGGGGATCGCCGTCCTGCAGATCCTCAACCTGATCGAGCCGTTCGACGTCAAAGGCATGGGCTTCGGCTCGCCCGAGCTGGTCCACCTGATGGTCGAGGCCAAGAAACTGGCCTATGAGGACCGTGCGAAATTCTACGCCGATCCGCGCCGGGCCACAGTGCCCATCGCCGAGCTGATCTCGAAGCAATACGCCGAGCGTCGTCGCGGCGAGATCGACATGACCCATGCCGGCAACGCACCCCGCCCCGGCGATCCCACCGGCTCGGCGGATACGATCTACCTGACCGTCGTCGACGGCGACGGCAACGCCGTCAGCCTGATCCAAAGCAACTTCCACGGCTTCGGCTCCCGCCACGTCGCTCCGGGCCTGGGGTTCGCGATTCAGAACCGGGGAACCCTCTTCTCGCTCGATCAGAGCCACGCCAACCGGCTTGAGCCCGGCAAACGCCCGTTCCACACAATCATCCCAGGGTTCGTGACCCGCAACGGCGCGGCCTGGATGAGCTTCGGCCTGATGGGCGGAGATATGCAAGCGCAAGGTCATGCTCAGGTTCTTGTCGATATCCTCGACTTCGGCATGGACGTGCAGGAGGCCGCCGACGCCCCTCGGTGGCGGCACGACGGCTCATCCGACCCCACCGGAACGCCCGCTGACGGCGGCGGCACGGTCGAG
>JBGSYY010000155.1:0-7712 GCA_041750675.1 Isosphaeraceae bacterium
CCTCGTCGAAACCGTCCCCCGCGCCGGTCTCGTCGCCGTCCAAACTCCCCAGGCATTCCGCCGTGATTGGCTCACCGACGCCTACGCCCACCGCGATCGCGCCCAGCCCGCGACCGACGACGCCCAGCTCATCGAAGCCCTCGGCCACTTCTGCCACCGCGTCCCAGGCGCCGCCTTCAACCTCAAGATCACCCACGGCGAAGATCTCCGGGTCGCCTCCGCCTTCCTCCACCTCATGGAACGCGAATCCACCAGGGGATTCTCCCTCCATCCCTTTGCCGAGGAAGCCCAGCCACTCCTCGAAGGACCCGTCCCACGCATCGAAGATTTATTCAAAGACTCATAATCGCACTATTTCGAGCGTTCCAGCAACCGCGCGAGTTCCACTTCCATCGCCTCGGCCCAGACCCGATACCCCTCCAGGCTCAGATGCAGAAAGTCCGGCATCAACGCCTTCGACGGCCCACTCTCGGTCAGAAACGACTCGCTGATGTCCAGGAAATGAACGCGCTCCCCCGCGCCCGCCGCATACTCGCGGAGACGGCCGTTAATCTCGGCCGTCCGAGGGTCCAGCTTCGCCTGCCGGGCCGCGCGATCCGCGTAAAGCCCCCTCGGCAACACTCCAAGCAACAGAATCTCCGACTCCGCCGCCCTCCCGTGTATTGCCTCCACTACCTTCCTGATACCCGCCGCAATCTGCTCCGGCGTATCAGGGCCGATATTGTTCGTGCCGATCAGCACCACAATCACCCGCGGCCTCATCCCCTCCAGTTCGCCATTCTCCACGCGCCACAGCAAATGCTGCGTCCGATCCCCGCCAATCCCAAAGCGTGCCGCACGTCGTGGCTGATAATAACGCTCCCAGGTCGCGTTATCGTTCCAACCATCGGTGATCGAATCGCCCAGAAACAAAAGGTCGATCTTGGAGCGGTCGGGATGATCGAGAAACCCTCGATGCAGCTCCCGCCAGTACGCCTCATCGCGGGGCGTCGCCGTCGACGGCGGATCGTCTCGCAACAACCCCGTTGCCCGCGCCAGGCCATAAACGGCCGCGCCAACGATGAGCAGTAGCGCCGCCACTCGCAACACAAGCCTGAACATCGATTGTCTCGTTCGGGTCATCGGATTCACCTTGCAATCGATGCTGCCCCAAAAGAGGGTCAACTGTCCAGCCCGACCCGTCCCGGAGAACCACGCGGGTCGACGACCGTTCCCCAGAATGGGAGACTCACGACTGGCCAACCGCTGACACGCCCATCCCGCCCCCGTATGATCCCAGACAGCGATGACCAGAGCCGATGCCTCTCGTGGTACGTAGTCCGCGACCGATGCCACGGCTCGCGCACGACGACTCAAGGAGCTAGACGATGATCCGGAAGCCGATGCTTGGTGCCGGTCTTGTGGGTGTGCTGCTCATGGCGGCCACAATGGCCGTCCCAGCCCGGACCGCTGAAACCCCGGTCGCCGAGGACGGCTGGGTTTCCCTCTTCGACGGCAAAACCATGGACGGCTGGGAAGTCGTCCCGTTCCCCGACCGCAAGACCCACTGGGAAGTCAAGGACGGCCTGCTCCTCGGCTCCGGCGAAGCTTCCATGCTCGTCTGCACCAAGGGCCCCTACAAGAACTTCAAGTTTCGCGCTGAGCTAAAAATCAACGACAAGGGCAACTCGGGCATGTATTTCCGATCCACCCGCAAGCCCGGCTTCACCGACGGCTACGAGGCCCAGGTCAACGCCACCCACTCCGACCCGATCCGTACCGGCTCGCTCTACACGATGGTTCATCTCTACAAGGCCGCGCATCAGCCCGACGAGTTCTTTACCCAGGAAATCGAGTGCAAAAACATCGACTTCCGGGGTAAAAACGTCACCGCCATCAAGGTTAGCGTCAACGGCGAGGTCCTCTACGAAACCCTCGACTACAACAACTCCTTCAAGGATGGCTACTTCGCCTTCCAGCAACACGACCCCGGCAGCAAGGTCTCCATCCGCAAGGTCGAAGTGATGCCGCTCCCCTGAGCTTCACCGCGAGCGACCACGACATCCATATCCCGAACACAAGGGGACATGCCGGCCTGGCGCGGCATGTCCCCTTCGCGTTCTCGGTCATCAGCTCAACCCGTCACCAGGGGCTGCTCGCCCTTCACAACCGCCTCGGTGATCGTGTAAACCCCACCCGGCTCACGCTCCGGAAGGTCAAACATCATATCCAGCATCAACTTCTCCATCACCGATCGCAGCGCTCGCGCACCGGTCCCCCGCGCCTTCGCCCTCCGTGCAATCTCCGTGATCGCCGCCGGCTCGAAAACCAACTGCGCGTCATCCAGGTGAAACAACACCTGATACTGCTTGCTCAGCGCATTGCGCGGCTCGGTCAAAATCGTCGACAGATCCTCAACCGACAGCTGATTCAACGTCGCGATCACCGGCAATCGACCAATCAACTCCGGAATCATCCCATAGCGCTCCAGGTCCTCGGGCTGCACCTGGGCCACAATCTCATCACGCTCCTTCTCCTTGTCCGCCGTCTCCGCCTTCCGGCCGAATCCGATCGATTTACGCCCCAACCGCTTCCCAATAATCTCATCCAGCCCCACAAAAGTCCCGCCGCAAATAAACAGAATGTTGCTCGTGTCCACCTGGATATACTGCTGCTCGGGATGCTTGCGACCCCCCTGCGGCGGCACATTCGCCACCGTCCCCTCCAACAGCTTCAATAAAGCCTGCTGCACACCCTCACCCGACACATCCCGCGTGATCGACACATTCTGATTCGTCTTCCCGATCTTGTCGATCTCGTCAATGTAGATGATTCCCCGCTCCGCCAGCGGAATGTTGTAATTCGCCGCGCCCACCAGCTTCAAAATCAGATTCTCGACGTCCTCGCCCACATACCCCGCTTCGGTCAGAGTCGTCGCGTCGCCAATCGCGAACGGTACATGCAGCCGCCGCGCCAGGCTCTGCGCCAGCGCCGTCTTGCCGCACCCCGTCGGTCCGATCAGCAGCACGTTGCTCTTCGAAACCTCGACATCCTTCAGCGCCTCATCCTCGATCGGTGCCGACATCACGCGCTTGTAGTGGTTCACCACCGCCACCGCCAGCGTCCGCTTCACAGCGTCCTGACCAATAATGTACTCGTCCAGGTGCTCCACCAGTTCCCTCGGCGTCGGCAGCCGCTCCAACGGGGCCACCTTGCGGGCGTGCTCCTTGAAAATCCCCGCGCAGGTCTCAATGCACGACATGCAAACGTGCGACTTCTCCGGCCGCACCCCCGCCTGCACCAGGGCTGTCCCCTCAATCATCGGCCCCGCCGCCTGGGTCGTCCGTCCGCAATAATCGCATCGCGGCACCGGCGGCTCACCACCCGGCGTCGTCGTATCGTTCGAATCGGCCACGAATATTCAAGCTCCAAGGGACGTCTCGCCGCGCCGGCGTGTCCAGAAAACGGCATTCACTTTCGCGGGAGTTCCCGCACGGCCCTGCCGCCTCGCGGCACCGGCCCACGTCATCAAGATAGATTCTCGGCGTCCCGGCGACAATCACACCCTCCACCAAACCTCAACTCCCGTACGACGAAATCCGCCGCCGATCCCACCCACAAGGGCCTTCTTCGGCTCCTCGAACGCGCCTACGTTTCCCACACGTCGTTCCACTCCCTCCAGCCAGCACACCAGCGCGGGAATGGTCCAGGGAATCGCCTTCCACAACCTCAACCTCGCCGGCCCCATCGAGCGACTCAGGCGGCTTCACTCCGGCGGCAAGGGTCGCACGCCCTCATCGCTCTCCGATCCGACCCGGCACCACCGGCCCCTGCGCCGAAGCCCAGGGCCGCTCCTGTCGCGCATCCAGCCAGTCGATCACGTCCGGAAAAATCTCACGCGGAGCATGACGGCTCCACACCAGATCACAGTGACCATAATCATCCACGTGCCCGTGCATCCGGCCATACCGATACAGCGTCTTGTCCGTGCTCGAAACCGCATTAAACGTCAGATAGGTCGAGGGGATGTCCGACATCACGTCCCCTTCGCCGGCAACCATCAGCAACGGCGTCGTCACCTCGGGAAGATTGTCCACGTAGTCCACCTTCCGATCCGCTGACTGAAACCGCCCGAACTCCAGATACGTGTCCAGTTGTTCAAGCGCCCCCTGGCCCGGATTCTCCAGCGTATACCCGTAAAAGCGATCCACCGTCGATTTATCCACGTTCGCCGCCGTGAAGTAGAACCGGTCAACCTGCTCCAAACCGGGCAGTCGCCCGAACATCATCGGCCGCGCCATCCGACCCGTGCTAATCACGCACAGCAGGTTGCGGATCGCCCGGTTCGCTCGCAACATCGGCGTCTGCGGATACGTGTATTGCGCAATCGTGCTGCCCATCCCCACAAAGTTCGCGATCCGTCCCCGTTCCGGGTGCCGCTCCAAAAACGCGAACATCAGCATCCCGCCCAAACTGTGCCCGATCCAGTTCACCTGCTCCTGTCCCGTGTGTTCTTTCACATAATTCAGAATCGCCGGCACGTCATACTGAATTTCGTCATCCACCGTCCAGCCGCCGTCCCCCAGTTCCAGCATCGGCGTCTCTCGAAGCACTCGCTGATTGATCCAGCCCACTGGCCCCACCCGCCGGCTCGCCCCCGATCCACGCATGTCCGGGATGAACACGTCATATCCACGCGCCGCGAGCTGCATCGCCAGGTGGTCTTTCGTGATCGTCCAGAACGTCCCGTTCAAACCCAGCCCATGACACAGCACCACCGGCAACTTCGAGGGATCACGTCGGATCGGCTGGATATGCCGGATGCCCAGCCGCCAACCGTCCTCGGTAATCGTATAACCCTCGCGACAGGGCCGATGCAGTTCATCAGGCGCAAGCCGTCGAATCGTCGCGCAACCTGGCACCGCCGCCAGGCAAAACAACGCCAACATCATCAAGAGCGTGCGATCTCGCGCTCCGCGCGGCATGCTCGACGTCCCACCTTCCGTGGTACCGACTCAACCGAACGCGGCGGCCCTTCCTTGAGCCTGACTCCGCACCACCGCCACAGGGATTCGGCCCCCCGAATGGCGCGGACTCTACCCTACATCGACCCCCCGGGAAACCCCACTTGAATCGAAACCAATCATCCCCACGCAGGCGGTAAACCAGTGCAGCGAATCCCCCCAGCCGCCTCCCTCACCAGGTCATCCCCGCGCAGGCGGGGACCCAGTGCAAGAGCGGCGACTCTCCCCAGCCGCCTCGCCCCACACCCCCGCTCACACCAACGCCTGCAACTTCCTCTGCATCTTCGCCGTGAACAACCGTGTATCCGCTATCAAGTAACGCAACCCATCCTTGTCCGTGATCATCAACCGGTGCGGACCTAACCTCCGCAACGCATCATCACGCTCCACTCGCAACTCCGCGCGACCCCGATCCGTCACCACCGTCCACACGCTCAACGGCGATTGCCCCTCAATCTTCTCAATCACCTCGATTACCGGCATAAACTCACGACGCCCCAGCTCCTCCAACAACACCCGCCGCGCCTCCGGCTCCAGCTCCCCCGCATCCTCGATCGTCGCGATCTCACGCCCTTGACTATCCATCAACGCAAACCAACGCCCCGGCTCCGTCAACGGAAACGCTCGGACCGGCTCGACACCCACAACCCGCCGTCCCGTCCCGTCCGTCGCCACCATTCGACCGAACGCATCCAGGGCTAGCGCCAGCGGCGGCACCAACCTCACCTCACGTCCGCCGCCCACATCCTGGCTCATGAGCTTACCCCCGCCAGTTGCAGCTGCGCCCGATGAAACCGAGCGAACGCACCGTCGGGTGAACCCAGCAACTCCTCATGCCGTCCGATCTCCACGATCCGCCCACGCTCCAGCACCACCAGCCGATCCGCACGCCGCAAGGTGCTCAACCGATGCGCGATCGCGATCGTCGTCCGCCCCTTCGTCAGGTTCTCCAGCGCCTCCTGAATCTCTCGTTCCGTCTGCGTGTCCACCGCGCTCGTCGCCTCGTCCAGAATCAAAATCGCCGGATCAATCAACAACGCTCGAGCAATCGAGATCCGCTGACGCTCTCCTCCCGACAAGTTCTGCCCACGTTCACCCACGGGCGTGTCATACCCATCCGGCAGCCGCAGGATGAAATCATGCGCCCGCGCCGCCCGCGCCGCCTCAATAATCTCCCCCCGCGTCGCCCCCGGCTTTCCATAAGCAATGTTCTCACCCACCGACCCAAAAAACAGAAAAGGCTCCTGCAACACGATCCCGATCTGATGCCGATAATCCCTCACCCGATAACGCCTCACATCCACCCCGTCCGCCGCCACCAAGCCCTCTTGCGCGTCATAAAACCGACAAATCAGGTTCACCAACGTGCTCTTCCCCGCCCCAGTCTGTCCCACCAGCCCAATCATCTCCCCCGGCCGAATCTTCAGATGAATGTCGTGCAAAACCTGCCGCGTCCCATAACGGAAGTTGATGTTCTTCAGCTCGATCTCACCCCGCAACCGCTCGAGCGGCACCGGATCCGCCGGGTCCGTCACCTCGGGAACCCGATCAAGTATCTCAAACACACGCTGCGTGCTCGCCGCCGCTCTCTGCGTCGCCTGCAACATCCGGCTCATCGACTCAAGCTGCGTGTAAAACCGCGCCAGATACGTCAAGAACATCGTCAGCACGCCAACCTGAAACCCTCCGTTAAACACCATCCACGCCCCCACCGTCCACACCACCAGCATCCCTCCCTGCATCAACATCCCCAGCGACGGACCGAAAAACGCCCAGATCTGATTCACCGAGTCGTTCACCTTCACCACATGCCAGTTCGCCCGCGAAAACCGCTCCTTCTCCCGTTCCTCCTGCGCAAATGCTTTCACCACCCGGATGCCCGGGATCGTGTCCGCCAGCACGCTCGTCATCGCCGCCCACGCCCGGTTCCCCGCATCAAATCCAAGCCTCAACCGCCCCCTCACCAGCGTCATCAACCACAGCGCCGCCGGTATCGGAATCAGCGTCGCCAGCGCCAGCATCGGCGCCCTCCAAAACAAGATCAATGCCGTCCCCACAATCATCAGACAATCCGCCGCGAAATCCACCACATTGACCGATAAAAAATTGTTGATTCGATCCGTGTCGCTCCCAATCCGCGAGATCAAGTCCCCCGTCCGCCGCCCACCGAAAAATTCCATCGACATCGAAGTCAAATGCCCGTAAGTCCGCTCCCGCAAGTCCGCCGCGATCCGCTCGCTCGCCCGGGTCATCACCAGATTGCACAGCCACCCCAGCAACCACGACAGCACCGAAGCCCCCAGCATCCCCGCCAAAAACCACCACACCTGGGCAAACGCCACATCCTCCCCCGTCTGCCTCGGGATCAACACATCATCAATCAACGGCTGCGTCAAATACGGTGGTATCAACCCCGCCGCCGTACTCGCCAAGGTCAAGAAAAATCCCAGCGTCAACATCCCCGCACGCCCCTTGGCAAACTCCAGCAACCGCCAGATCGCCTCGCCCGACTTCCCCACCGCCGCCGCCTTATGGCAAGCCGGACACTCGATCTGATCCTCGCGAACCACCGCCCCGCACCCCGGGCAAATCGTCTCCCCCGGCTCCGACGCCACCGACCCATCTCGCCGAAACGCCTCGAACCGCCGCACTAGCCTCTGCGCCGCCAACGCGCGCGAAGCCGTGTACCGCCAGTGTTGCAGCCGCCCC
>JBGSYY010000156.1:0-2075 GCA_041750675.1 Isosphaeraceae bacterium
GCTCCCGCTCCATCGCTCCAGCCGCCTCCTCGCGACCCCGCTCCGCCTCCGCCGCCCGCCCCTCGATTTCCCCGAGCCTGCGTTCCCATTCCTCCCGTAGAGAAACCGAATCCCCCTCACGCTGCTCAAGCACGACGCGCAACCTGCCATGCTCCGCCTCTCGCTCCCCCAGCGCCGCCCGCATCGCTTCCAACTCAGCTTTACCTGCCGTCAACGCCGCCTTAAGCCGCCCCGCCTCGCCATCAATCTCCTGCCGAGCTTGCTCGATCTCAACGAGTCGTTTCTCACGCTCGGCCAGTTCCGCCTGGTGCGCACGAGTTTCACTCTCTCGCTGTTCCCGACCGCTTCGACTCTCCGCATCCAACCGCGCCGTCAATTCGTCCCGAATCCGACAAAGCTCGAAATTTCGACTCGCCTCGACGCCAAGTCGCTCCTCGACCTCACTCAGCACGCGCCCCGCCGACTCGTTTTCCGCCTCCAGCCGCGTCACGCGTTCTCTTGATTCCGCAACCCGTTGCTCCGCCGCCTTGACCAGCTCCGACAACGTCTCATTCTCCTCGCGCAGCCGCACCTGGCTCGATCGCGCCTCCTCCAGTTCGCGTTTTCGCCGCTCGCTCTTCTCACCCAGCCGCTTGCACTGGTTCCGAACCGACTCCAGTTCCAGCTTCCAGGCGCGCACCTCGCCACGTCGCCGCTGCGTCTCCATCGAGAGTTGATCACGCAACCCAGCCGCCTCCGAGACCGCAGCGTCCCGCTCCATGGCAATCACCTTCACATCCTCCCCACCATGGAGGCCCAGCACCAGCGTCGTGTCCGACTCCTGCTCCGAACGCGCACCCGCCGCGTCATGTTTCTCGCTCTCGTCGACCTCCAGCCGCGCCGAATCCCGGCGCGCATCGTCGGAGGCCGCCGCCTCCGCCCGAAAGACCGCCGCGCAGTGCTTGCACACCACGCGATTCCCCAAATACTCACGCCGCACGTCCAGCTCCGACGAACACTGCGGGCAGTGTATCAGCAGATAGTCATGCGCTCGAAACGGATTCTCGCAGTGCTTGCAGACCACGGTTTGCCCGACAAACTCGGGTCCTACTCGCAGCGCGTGCCGACACTTCGGACAATAGGTCGAAAGCAGTGTCGCCATGGGTCTCTCGTGTACCTCACGCCTCGCCCGTGAGGATGTCCGGTCGACTCCTCGCCGTATCCCCGGGATCATCGGAACTTGCCAGGTTCGCTACGAACGCTCGTGGCGGATGGTCCAACCACCTCGTTCCCCAAAGGCCGCGAAGCCCGCGCTCGCCCTCATGGCGCCACGGACATCCGGCCGACACCTCACAAACAGTTTACCACCCGCGATCGCCCGAGGAACATCCGCGCCACCCGCTTTTCGCTCAAGATCACGAGGCTCACCAGCGACCCCCAGACACGCCGACGGATATACTCGGAGATCATCCCCATTCGCTTTACCTGGCGATCTCGAACCAGACATCCGCATCCTCCCTTGACACCTCGTATGCCTCCCGCCATCAAAATCAAGCCTCGACAGTCCGAGCTGCCCTTCCTGGCGCGCGCCCGCCATCGCGACCGCCGCTTCAAGCGCACCATCCTCCTCGCCACCCTCGCCTTCATCGCCGCCGTCTTCGCCCTCTCCCCACGCCTCCGCGTCCTCGTCACCGACTCAGCTCAGAACCTCAAGCGTGAAACCATCCAGCGCCTCACCGGCCTGGAACCCACACAGGCCGAAATCGACGCCGCACGCAACCTCCGCCGACAGGAAACCACCCGCAACACCCACGCCTCGCTCACAAAGTATTACGAAGACCTCGCCCCCCCCGAGATCCGCACCCTGTTCGACGCCGCCGCCATGAACCCGACCTCAGGCCTCATCGGCGTCGGACGCTCGAACAACGGTTTCCTGCTCTCCGCCGACGTCTTCGCTCCCGATCCCGCCCGTTCCTATCGCTTCCTCCCCAACACCGCCTCCGTCTGGCTCCGACAGGTGACCCTGATCGGCGGCCCCTTCGGCCTCTTCCTCGTCAACGACACCCCCGAGGTCCGCGCCGCCGCCCACGCCGCCG
>JBGSYY010000157.1:0-2718 GCA_041750675.1 Isosphaeraceae bacterium
GGCGTGCCGGGAGAATTACTCGGTGCAGAGCAAGCTGGCGGTCTATCTGGCGGCGGGAAAGCCGATCGTCGCGACGGATTTCGGCGACTATCGCATGTTGCTCGGCGACAGCGGGGCGGGGCTGTTGACGGCTGTGGACTCGGGGGCGGTGGCGGACGGCATTCTGACCGTGCTGGGCGACCCGGAGCGAGCGCGGGCGATGGCGGCGGCGACGGGGCCGGTCGCGATCGAGTATTTCGGGATGGATCGGAATATCGAACGGTATTTGGATGTGTATGAGATGGCGCTGGCGAACGGGCCAAGGTGAGAGCGGGCGAGCGGCACGAGAAGCCGCCCGCCCGGGCACGAGGATCATTTCTTCTCTTCGACCGCCTTCTTCAGTTCTTCGACGGCCTTTTTCAGTTCCTCGACCTGGCGGGCGAGTGCTTCGATCTGGGCGTCGGCCACACCCGATGTCTGCCCCTGAACTTGGAGCGGGGCTTGGTCGAGAACGAGTCCGAGAGGCTGCATGGTCAGCGTCAGGTTTCCGTTCGCGCCAGCGATATGTGGGTTTAACGCCAGGATTCGCCGATCGGGTGCTGTTTTGTCGGGTTGGACGACGTTGTAAATGAACTCGGCTGTCATTTGCTCCTCGTCCTCCGTTGCGGGTCGCGGCTGAGGTTTTACCTTGAGGGTAACCTTCTTACCGGCTCGGAGGGCCTTGAGTGTAAGCTCCTTCTCGCCATTCTCCTGAACGGTGGTGATGAGAAAATCGGTGTCGGCCAGCGGCATGTCGGCGATATCGATCAAAATATCACCTTGCTCGATCCCGGCGGTTTCCGCCGGGCTACCGGCGACGATCTCGTTGACGACCAGGCCAACATTCTCGGGCAGCTTCAGGTGGCTACGGGCGATCTCGTCGACGGGATTGGCCTGGACGCCGATGAAGTAGCGCGGGGTGTCGTCGTCGATAGGTGCGAGGGTGACGCGGTAGCGTGGTTTGACCTTGAGCGTCATCGCTTCGCCCTGGCGCATTAGCTTGAGCTTGACAGGTTTCTCGCCAACCGCCTTGAGGTGCTTGGTCAGATCGCCAGGCTCCTCGATCGGCCGCATCTGGTCCGTCGCGCCGGTGGGATCATCGATCTGGAGGAAGAGCAGGATGTCGTTGGCCTCGAGCTTGACTCGCTCGGCGGGTCCGCCGGGGACGATGCTGGTGACGATCACACCTTGATGCTCCGGCAATTGGAGTTGCTTGCGGAGAGTGGGTTCGACTCGGGCAAGCGTGGCGCCGAGGTCGTCGCTTTCGCGGCCGAGGGGGGAGAGTGTCCAGTTGAGTCTGGCTTGATTGTCGAGGCCTGAGCGCACGCCTTGCACCCAGAGGGAAACCTGGCTCGGGTTCTGATCGGGGGATGGGTTGTTGTTCCGGGAATACGTGGTCAACTGGTCGAGATTGTGGAGCGTCTCCACTCGAGAATCATTTCGCTTGACGTCGGCCTGAATCTCGACGCCTTCGACGCGCGTCGGGGTCTGGGCCGCACTGACACCACGGATCGTGAAGCCGGCGGCGGGGTCCTGGACGAGGGCCGACAGCGCGGCCATCGCCATGTAGGAAAACAGTGTCATCATGATGATTCATCGACTCCTTCGGAGGATTGGAAAAAGCAACGACACGCGGGGATCGGTCAATACGTGCGATTGCCCACGAAACGGGCCTGCACACTTTGATACGGGACGCGCACGGTGCGGCCGTCGGCGGTGCGGATCGAGCTGTAGCCGCCGCGCGGTTCGATTCGGAAACCGTCGGCGGCGAGCTGTCGGCGGACGGAGGCGGGGATTGTGGCAAGGGGATCGTTTGGCTTGGGCGTAGAGCTCTGATCTGCGTTTGGATGGTTGAACGGCGTTGAGGGGGTTGCGTCGGCGAGCAACGGAGGGTTCTCAATTGGAGGCCGAGCCGGCGCGGGTGTTTCGGATGCGGGCGGCGCGGCGATCAGCGGGGCGGGGGGGGGGGAGATTACGGCGTTTGGAGTGAGCGAGCGGCCCAGACCGAAAGCCATCGCCAGTGAGGCGGCCAGGGCGAGGGGGCGGAGGATCGAGCCGAGTTGCACGGGTGTGCTGCGGGAATGTTCGGCTTTCGACATGCGGCCCCCCTCCCCGGGCATCCCCGCGAGGACCGCAAAGGGGATAGGCACCTCGGAGGACCTCGGAGCCAGTCTCCTTTGCTGGCTGGTGGCGTTGTGGTCAGTCATGCGGTTCGCTTGCTCGACACTCTCCAAGAGAAAAAGCGAGTTTTGTGCCCGAGGTGCGGCGAGGGGGTGAAGGGCCTCGCTCCAGGCCTGGGCTTCGAGGAAGGCCAGGGCGCAGCGACGCCAACCGTCGGGCTGGGCGTCCAGATGGCGCAGCAGGGCCGAACGCTCGGTGGGTTCGAGCGTGCCGTCGACCAGGCGGTCGAGCGAGGCGAAGTCGGAGTCATGATCTCTGAATTGATGGTTATTCATGACAGCATGTGAGAAGAAGAGAGGGGTTCCTGGGCGTCGAGGCGGAGCAGCTCCTCGCGGAGCCGGGCGCGGGCGCGGTGGAGGCGGGATTCGACGGCGGCGACCGTGGTATTGAGGCGGCGGGCCAGTTCGGGGGCAGTCGCTCCTTCGGCGTATTTCCAGAGCAAGATCTCGGCCTCGCGGGGGGGAAGTTGTTCGAGTGCCTGGCGGACCTGGGCGTGGCGTTCGGCCTGGAGCAGCCAGT
>JBGSYY010000158.1:0-2476 GCA_041750675.1 Isosphaeraceae bacterium
CGTCGCCCGCCGCGCGCAAGTTGTCCTCGCCCAGCGCCGCGGCCAGAATCTCGTGATACAGCCCCGTCCGGCCCGCCAGCGTCCCCTGCGCATCGGGATACGCCCGAGCATACGCCTCGACCTGGGCGGGACCGACCGCCACCTCGCCCAGTGCAGCCTGGCTCAACAACAGCTTGGCCGCCACCAGGGCCTCGTTTGTATCCCGGTCAGGATGCACTAAGCGCCCCGCCGGCAAGGTGTCATCCACCACGATCCGACCATAACCCCGAATCGCTTCCGCAAACCGCCCCTCGCGAAACGCCAGGTCGCCCAGTCGCTGGCTCGCGTCGTCGCCCCAGGAACTCAGAAAAGCCTCCCGCTCCAGTTTTCGCAGCGAGGGCGTCACTCCGGGCACAGCGAGCGACTCCTCGAACCATCCCCGCGCTTGCGGATCCACCCGCTGACGATACGCCGCCCGCGCCTCGTCCGACATCGCCGCGATCTGCGCCTCGCAGTAATTCCGCACGTCGGTGTAGAGCCGAACACCGATCTGACGCGCCTCCTCGGAAACCGGCATCTCGGCCATCGACTGGCTGTGCCGCTGCAGCACCAGGAGATAAACCTCCACTGCCTCGACCTGCTGCCCCGCTCTGGCCAGTGCCGCCGCATTGCGCAGCAACTGCTCGGCCTCGTGGCTGGAGTCGGGATGAAAAAGCCCGGTCATCCGCTGAGCGTCGATCTGGCCGGAAACCCGGCCCGACACGCATGCTAGGCAGCCCAGGCCCAGGACGACCGCAAACCCAGTCTGTCGCGTCGCGTTCATTGGTCGAGGCTCCCCTCCCGTTTGACGGGAAGACGGGTCGCGTGCTCGAGGCCGCTCCTCCGTGAGATCAGCCGGCGGATTGTCGCGGGCCACCTGCGATCGTTCTCGAACCGAAGTGATCACTCATGGCCGCATGCCAGAAACGTCCCAGGTCCGTCGCCTCTCTCCAGCAAGGGGGTGAGAATCAGTCGGCCCTCTATTGTAAGACGGCCTGGATCGCTCACGAAATGCGTGTCTCCCCCCTCGGTGCGGCGTCAGCCAGATTCCGACCGGAACGCGAAACCTCCCGGATGCAAACTGCGCGCCAGACGGTCGAGCCGCATGAGGCAATGGAGGATTCAACCCGATCAGGCCGCTGATTGCCACGGATGTGGGCGACATGCCCGAAAAATAGGCCGACAGTGTGGCGGCCAGACACGGGTAATTTACGCACCAGAAGAACAAAGGCCAGGTTGCTCAAGCAAGGCGACGCCACTGCCGCAAGAATGGTCGCGCGTGATCGCCCGCGAAGCGACGGTCCACTCCAAGAAATGTGTGACAAAAGGACGTTGCACTCTTGAATCCGCCCCCCGCATCACTCATGATGCGCCCTTAGTGGGTTAAGACTTCGCGGCACGCTGGGCTCCGTCGGTCTCCTTCCGACGCCCATCGCGCCATTTCACTCCCTGGATGCGCATCGTCTCGCGACTAGCGACGAAGTTGTCGCTTTTTTGAAGATGAAAGGCACCGAAAGCGATCCGATGACGCTGGCTTGGAACAATACAGACTGCGCTAAGATGCGTGCAGGCAGGCAGGTTTCCTTGGTTGGTAGGGCTCATGACGGTGGGCATCGCAATGGCGTGTGGCCTCCAGTTGTGAATGCCCCGTAGCGTCAAAGGGGTGTTGCCTCCAGTGCGACGTCGCGGTTTCACACTCATCGAATTGCTCGTCGTCATCGCCCAGATCGGCGTCCTCATCGCACTCTTGCTTCCCGCGGTCCAGCCCGGAACACAACAATCGCCGTTTCTCGGACCCGCCTCGCCGCGACACCACGGCGAGGCAGGTCGGCCCCGGTCCATCGACGGTCGATGGACATCCAGCACCGCACTGCTGCTCGATCGCGAAATGTGATGGGCCGATTGGCTCATCCGCGATTGGGAGTCGTTTCCCAGGGAGTCCTTTGTTCCATGCGTCGTCGCGGATTCACACTCATTGAATTGCTCGTCGTGATCGCCATCATTGGGGTCCTCATCGCGCTGCTGCTTCCCGCGGTCCAGGCCGCCCGGGAGGCCGCCCGTCGCGCCCAGTGCACGAACAACCTCAAGCAGATCGGCCTGGGAATTCACAACTACCACAGTACCTACGACGTGTTCCCCATGGGCATGTCCAAGAACCCGACGTTGAATCCCGGCCTGCAGTACCGCGGCTGGATTGGCTGGCCGGTGCACGCCGCGCTCCTGAGCAACATGGAGCAGTCAGCGATCTACAACTCCATCAATTTCAGCATCGCGCCGGAGGCCGGTAACGGCCAGGCGGCCGCCGTCCACGCCACGGTACGCGACACCGTGGTTTCCGCTTTCCTCTGTCCGTCGGATCCGTTCGCCAATGCCCAGACGCCGCGGTTGAACAGCTACCGGGCCTGTTCCGGCCCGCACACCTCGAACCTGCACAACGACGCGGATTGCACGGCCGACC
>JBGSYY010000159.1:0-2701 GCA_041750675.1 Isosphaeraceae bacterium
CGCGGCAACCCCAACGCCGACCCCGCCTCCGTCGCCCACGACGCCTGCGACCGCGCCCTCGCACGCCAAGCCGACATCCTCATCGTCGACACCGCCGGCCGTCTGCACACGCAAGACCACCTTATGCGCGAGCTGGAAAAAATCCGCAACGTCATCGCCCGCAAAATCCCCGGCGCGCCCCACGAGGTCCTCCTCGTCCTCGACGCCACCAACGGCCAGAACGCCATCCGCCAGGCCGAAATCTTCACCAAATCCATCGGCTGCACCGGCGTCATCCTCACCAAGCTCGACGGAACCGCCAAGGGCGGCGTCGTCGTCGCTGTCCGCCAAACGATCAACCTCCCCGTCAAATTCATCGGCGTCGGCGAAGCCATCGACGACCTCCAACCCTTCGACCCCGACACCTTCGTCGAATCCCTCTTCGCGTGAACCAGATCCAACCAACCCACAACGAGGGGCGTCTGAAGCACGCCTCCTTCCTGGCCCAGGAGCGACCTCCCGTGTGCTCGATCCTTCTCCTGATCTGCGGCCTCCTCCTCCCCCTCGACGACCCCGCCACCCCCGACAAGATCATCCCCGCCAACGAAGCCCACAATCACATCGGCGAAAAAATCACCGCCGAGCTAACCGTCAAGGCCAGCAAGAACAACGAGAAACGTCAGATCGTCTACCTCGACTCCGAGGAAGACTACAAATCCGACACCAACCTCGCCATCATCATCCCCCACGCCGACCTCCCCAAATTCCAGGCCGCCGGCATCGCCGACCCCGCCGCCTTCTACTTCGAAAAGAAGATCCACGTGACCGGGACGGTCATCGACGAGGACGACCAGACCCGCATCCGCGTCACCGATCCCAACCAGATCCTGCTCATTGATCCCCAATCAAAGCAAGCCAGCGCGGCCGACCTCGCCAATCAGCTCACCGCCATTCGCGACGAGTTCGACGCGGCCCGCCAGTCACTCAGCGAGGCCATGGAGAAGCTCCCCACCGACAAGGAGCAAATGCAGTACTACAGCCGCCATGACCCCGACGTCGCCGCCTACGCTCGCCGAATGATTGACCTCGCCTCCACCGACCCCACCAACCCCGCCAGCCGCGACGCCTTCCTCTGGGTCATCCACCACCCTAATCTTTCCGACGACGCCGGCCCCTACGGCGACGAATTCGCCCGCGCCGCCTTGCTCCTGACACGCCACTTCGGCAACGACTCCGAAGCCGTCCGCATCGGCCTCGGCCTCGACAATGTCCTAACACCCCGCCGCGACGACCTGCTCTTCTGCTTCTATGCCTCCGCCAAGGACCACGAGCCGATGGGCCTCGCCCGCCTCGCACTCGGCGGGTACCTGTTGCGGATGGCCGACTTCGCCCAGGGCGCACGCAAGAATCTTCCGCGCCAGACCTACCGCTTCGAAGCCTACGACGAAAACGGCGACCTCCGCGAGATCGAGCTAGTCGAGCCAGACAACCGCTATGCCTACCGACTCCAGCTCGCCTTTCGCGACCCCGACGCCCTTCGCGCCGAGGGCGAACGCCTTCTCGAAGACGTGGCCGCGAACTATGGCGACGTCCCCGCCCTCTCCCATCGCGGTCGCCTGATGCAGGAACTCCTGGCTCGGCCCGACCCGAAATGGAATGGCAAGCCAATGGACGCCGAGACGATCGACAACATCCGTAAAAAATACGAACACCCGAAATCCCTGGCCGAGCTCGCCTCGGCCCGACTCGACGAGCTACACAACCTCGCCATTGGCTCGCCCGCCCCGGAGATCGTCGGCGTCGACTTCGACGGCAATCCCCTCAAGCTCTCCGACCACCGCGGCAAGGTCGTCCTCCTTGTCTTCTGGGGCACCTGGTGCGGCCCCTGCATGCAGGAAGTCCCCCACGAACGCGAGCAGGCCGAGCGCCTCAAGGACCAGCCCTTCATCATCCTCGGCGTCGACTGCGACGAGGACCCCGAAACCGCCCGCAAGGTTATGAAATCAGAAGGCATCACCTGGCCCAACTGGCACGACGGCGCGCCCGGCGACGGACCCATCCAGACCCTCTATCATGTCGATAGCTATCCAACCACACTGCTCATCGACGCCCAGGGCCTCATCCGCCACAAGGGCCTCCGCAGCCCCCACCTCGGCGAAGCCGTCGATGCCCTCCTCGCCACGCAAGCGGACACCACAAAGGCTTCCGACTAAGCCTCCGCGTCATGAATCCCCGTGAGACGGTTTCAACTCAGTTGTACCCCTAGCAGCCGCAGCGTCTCCTTGAGCGAAGCCGACTCCTGCCTCACCTCATCAAGCTCCTCCCTCAGCTTCTCGATCGCCGCATCCTCGCCGCCCAACTCCATCGCGACCACCGGAAACTCGTCAGAAGACCCGGCGGCGTACCCGAGGACCACCCCGTCCCTCTCCGCGTCCCTTTGTGCCTCCGCGAGCGCGTTCGACAATCGATCAACGTCAAGTCGCCATCGACGCTCGGCCTCCTCCAACGCCTGCTTCGTTCGCCGTTCACCCTCCAGCGATTCGGCCCGCACTCGCTCAAGCTCCTGCGCCAGTCCTGCCGCTTCCATCCGCCCGCGCCGCTGCTCCTCTTCGAGCGCCGCCCGTTGCCGCTCCAAACCTTCGGCCCGGACCTGATCCAGATCCCGCGCGTTTCGCTCCGCTTCAAGCCGCCGCCGTAGCTCGCCCTCCTCGAGCGCCCGCTC
>JBGSYY010000160.1:0-8915 GCA_041750675.1 Isosphaeraceae bacterium
ATGACGTCGAAGTCGTCGCGCTTGTCGTTGCGTGGGCGCGGAGAGCGAGTGACGCGGTCGCGGAGTGCGGGACCGGCGGAGGCGGTGTTGCCGTCGCGTTCGGTGCGAACGCGAGAGAGCGGGCCGCGGCTGGTGGAGCGGTTGTTTCCTGGAGAGGCGGCGTGGGTCATGGGTTCGTCGTCGTTGGCGTGATTGTCGCTATTGGTGGCGCGGGGAGTGGCGGAATCCTTGCCGCGGGTGCGTGAGGAGCTTCCGGTATCCCGGCGTGGGGGAGTCTCGTTAGCCATGTGGGCGGTTCCTGGTCGGACGAGTGGGTGCGGTGTGATCGGAGGAGGAATTGGGAAGGTGATTCGGGAGAGTGAGAGAGAGGCGGTGGGACGTGAATCGAAGCGAGGGTGTGGGCCTCAGGAATTCGAGCCGCGACGGCGTGATTTGGCGCGGGGTGCGGTTGGTGGGGCCTGCTCGGAGGAGGCGCTACGACGTGGGTTGTAGGATTTCGCTGGACGGGATTCCGGCTCGGCGTCGGGTGTGGGGGCGGGGCGGTTGCGGCGGGTGTAAAGTGCCTGGCGATGTTGCCGGGTGGTGGCCTGGAGGCGAGACCAGAGGGTGTCGATGTGACTGATGAGCTGTTCGAGCGAGCCGTCGTTGCGGATGACGTCGGTGCTGGCTTTTTTCTTTTGTTCGAGCGGCTGTTGCGCCCGTTCGCGGGCGGTGAGTGTATCGGGGGTCCAGTTGCGTGTCTGGGCGACGCGTTGGATGCGAGCGGAACGTGGAGCGTCGACGAACCAGACGACGTCGCAGAGGTCGTCCCATCCGGCCTCGAAGAGGACGGCGGCGTCGAGGACGACGGCTTTCGCGGATCGGTTACGGAGAGTGCGGGCGATGGCTTTCTCGAAGGTGAGGCGCATTCGGGGATGGATGATGCGTTCGAGGTCGCGGAGGGCGAGAGGGTCGGCGAAAACGATCTGTGCGAGTGTGGCGCGGTCGATGCAGTCGGGTTGGGCGGGGTCGAGGACCTCGGAGCCGAAGCGGCGGGTGATGGCGAGGCGGGTGGGTTTCTGATCGAGCAGGGCGTGGCCGATGGTGTCGGCGTCGAGGATATGGGCGGCTTTTGTGGCCAGATGAGCGGCGACGGTGCTCTTACCGGAGCCGATCCCGCCGACGAGGCCGATGACGGGCGTCAGACCGAACTGCCAGGGGCCGGAAGCTCCGCGAGCGGCGGCTTTGCGCAGGGGTTGGCGCGTCGACTCGGTACGAGCTGGGGGACGGGGCGGCATGAGAAATCCAAGGGAGAAGAGGAAGTGATGCCTGGGCGAGGAGAGGGCAAGGTTGAGCCAGCGATGCAAGGGGCGGAAATCTCACCGTGAAAGTGAAATTCGCTAGTACGGGGAATCGCCCGCTGAGCTTGAAGGGGAGAAGGCGAGGGAACCGTTTAGGATCCTGGGAGGTCGGCGGTACGCGCCGACGGTGCATCAGGGGCGTTCACGCAGGCGGCGAAGAGGATCGTCGTTGGTGTGCCCGGTCGATGAGGGGAATGGGGATTGGTGAATATGTGGCAGAGGGTAATTGCCTATTTGGTTATAGCGGAGGCAGGCGACGATTTCAACGCGCGAGTTCAGCCGGATCGACGGGAATGCGTTGTGCTGGGGAAAACGCTGAATAATCACGGCAGGCGAACTCGATCGTCCCGGTACGAGGAGCGGACTCGACTCGCGACCTCGGCGACGTGAGGATGGAGGAGTGAGTGCGAGACGATTCGCAGTGATGGCCAAACTGGGAGAATCGGTCATGAAGTGCGCGTATTGCGATCAAGTGCTGACGTGCGAGGCTTGCGGGACGGATTATCAGGCACCGACGCCGGAGGCTTATGAGTCGATTCAGGCGTGCGAGGAAGCGGTGCTTTGCCCGACGTGTGAGGCAATCTTGATCTGTCGGTGGTGCAAGACGCCCTACGATGGACGGCTGGCGGACTCGGAGGCGGACGAGGCATCGGGTCTGTGAGGGCGAAAGCTGGGGACGGCTCAGCGATTCGGGTCGTACTGGGGTTGAGGACCACGCGGCAGTTTGCCGGGTCCGGGGCCTGAGGGGGCGTCGAGGCGGGCGAAGATCATCCGGCCGGCGTTGGTTTGGAGGACGCTGGTGGCGATGACGGGGACGACGGAGCCGAGTTGATGGACGCCTTGCTCGACGACGATCATGGTGCCGTCGTCGAGGTAACCGATGCCCTGGCCGGGTTCCTCGCCGCGGCGGATGAGCTTGACTTCGAGGGCCTCGCCGGGGAGGACGACGGGCTTGAGCGCGTTGGAGACCTCGTTGAGATTGATGACGTCGACGCCCTGGAGGTTGGCGACCTTGTTGAGGTTGAAGTCGTTGGTGACGACCTTTCCGCCCAGGCTTTTGGCAAGTGCGACGAGCCGCTGATCGACCTCGCCGTTGGCCTCGCCGGGGGTGTCGTGGGTGTCGTGGATGCGGACGTCGAGGCCGGGCATTTTCTGGAGGCGCTGGAGGATGTCGAGACCGCGTCGGCCACGGTTGCGGCGAAGGCGGTCGGAGCTATCGGCGATCGCCTGTAGTTCTTGAAGCACGAAGCTGGGAACAAGCAGCGGTTGATCGAGAAGGTGGGCCTGGGCGACGTCGGCGATGCGACCGTCGATGACGACGGAAGTGTCGAGAATCAAGGGGCGTGAGCCTTTGATCTCGCGTGAGAATTCCATGTAGGGGATGATGAAGCGGAAGTCGTCCTTGGTCTGGAGCAGGAGGCTGACGCAGATGTAGCAGACCAAAGCGGTGAGGAGGCCGAGGATCACGGGGCGGATCATCAAACCGAGATCGGGCCGGACGAGGAGGGCGAGTGTGGGGTCGAGGGCGGTTTGCAGCAGGTTGCTGAGGATCAGTCCGACGATGAGGCCGAAGTAGATCGCGGAGATGGTCTGAATCTTCTTGCGTGGGATGAGCAGGTCGAACACAACGACGGCGATCGAGGCAAGCATGAAGCCGACGAAGGTCAGCGCCGGGAGGAGCATGCTGTCGCCGCCGACGAGCTGGGCCATTCGGGCCGAGAGCGCGGCGACGGTGAGGATGAAGACCGCGCGGATGATAATCATCAGCATGGCGGGGGCGGACTCCTCCGAAGAACGGAATACGGCATCATGCGCGGGGGATTTCGAGGGTCAGAGTCATGTTGGATGAGGTGGACGATATTGGCCGGCTACGCGCGGTTTTCGATGGCCTTCAGTTCGGTCTGCCAGAGGTCGTAGAAGGCTTCGAGGCTCTCGACGATGACCTTGGTATTGGCCACGACCGGCATGAAGTTGGAGTCACCTTCCCAGCGCGGAACGATGTGCCAGTGAAGGTGGCCGGGAAGTCCAGCCCCTGCGGTTTTGCCGAGATTGATACCGATATTGTACCCGTGTGGATTCAGGGTGCGCTGAAGAATCGTGAGGCAACGCTGGATTGTCTCCATCGGCTCGAGCAAATCCTGGGCCTCGAAGTCGAGCAAAGAGGCGCGGTGGTCAGTCGGGGCGACGAGGAGATGTCCATTGTTGTACGGGAACCGGTTCAAATAAACGACCGTGTGGGGGCGGCGCCAGAGCAAGACGTTTTGGCGATCTTGTGACTGGGCCAGGCCGTTGCAGATGAAGCACGGTGTGACGGCGACGGAGGGCTGGGCCGCGGACTCGCGGATATATTGCGCCCGCCAGGGTGCCCAGAGATGTTCCATGGAGCGGTTGAGGTAAGCGGTAGGCCTGCGGTGAAATGTGGAATTTCTCTCAGCATACCAGAACGGAGCGGGCGGCGTCGCCAACGGCGCGGGGGAACTGGTTGGGGGGGGGTGTGGTCAAGGAATCCGGTCGGTGGCCGGCTTGCGAGTCCGGGGGCTTCGGCCGAGCTCGAAGAGGTGCGTTGCGCGGGCTGCCGCCCGCTGACGGCACCCTACGGGAGATGGCTTCGAGACCCCAGGCACCCTCGACTTCCGATCACACGACCGGAAACAATGACCGCACCCGGTTGGGGGTGGGCGATGGTCGAAGGCCGACGAGGTTTGACGGCCTTGGGGCCATGTCGGGTGGTTTCGAGCAAGCGCATCGCGGCTTGACGTTCTAGGCTTCCCCCGTCGCCATGGTGGTTTCTGGCTGGGGAGTTCGCGGATGAGTTGGTGCGGACTGTGGGACAGGTTGGTGGGCCGGGTGGGGCCGTGGGTGCTGCTGGGCTTTCTTTGGGCGGGTTGGTTTGGACCGCTCTACCTGGGAGCGATGCGCCCGGGCGCGGGCGAAGTTATTGATTTTTACCAGGATTGGGGTTCGGCCCGGAATTTCTTGAGCGGCATGCCGGTCTACACCGAGCATGCGCTCAGTGTGCAGCGGCATCTGGGACTGGCGACAAATCCCGATCGGCTGATCAAGCGGAACGCGCATCCACCGACCTCGGTGCTGGCGGTGCTGCCACTAGCGGGTTTGTCGTTTCGGGACGCGGTGCTGGTCTGGAATCTGTTGTCGTTGACGACGCTGGCAGTGAGCCTGGTGGTGATCGGTCGAGAGTTGGGATGTCCGGCTGCGGCGATCGGGCCGCTATTCCTGCTGGCGGGGTTCTGCCACCCGGTTTATGCGAACATTCATCTGGCCCAGTGGGGGATTGCGCTGGGTGGACTCCTGGTCGGGGCGTGGGTGATGGACCGGCGTGGGCGACCGGCGTTGGCGGGGGCGTTGATTGGATTGGCGATGGCCCTGAAATTGTTTCCAGGGTTTTTGCTGATCCTTTTCGTGGTACGCGGACAGTGGCGAGCGGTGGCCGCGGCGATCGCGACGATGGCGGCGGCGACGTTGGTGACCGCCTGGGTGTTGGGGCCATCGGTCTATCTTGAGTATGTGCGGGATGTGCTGCCCGGCCAGCGTGAGTTTTGGGGGATCGCGTTCAATTTTTCGCTCAATGGATACTGGCACAAGCTGTTCGACCCGACGGGGGTGTCGGGGCGTCTGACACCGTTGTGGTCGAGCCGCGTGGTGGCCGTTGCGGGGACGTTGGCGAGTGACCTTCTCGTAACCGCGGCGGTAGTGATGGCGGCGTGGGGTAATCGGGGTGCGACGCGGCAGGGGCGAGATAGCGCATTTTCGGTGGCGATTCTGGGCATGTTGCTGGTCGAGCCTGTGACCTGGGATGAAAGTTTGACGCAGGCGCTGCTGCCGTTGGGCTGGATGGTGTCGATGGCGGCGGCGCGGCCGGGATGGAGGAAGCCGCTGATGGCCCTGGTGACGATTTTCTGGCTACCGACGATGTTGCTGGTGCGTTTGTCTCCGCCTGACTGGGGGTACAACGGCAGCGAATATCCACCGCTGTTCAGTCTTGGTCTGGCATCGGTGAAGACGTACGCGATATTGGGGGCGTTTGTGATGGCGTGGCGGATGGGCCGGCTTGCGGAGTCGGACGTGAAAGTTCCGAGTCGGGCGAAGGACCGCGAGGGAGAGCGACGGGCCTGCCATCGGGCTTATGAAGGAATGCTGGGAGAGACTGTGGTGTAGTGGTTGCAACTTGTGGGACTTACGAACTGCTGCCGCTGCGTAGGATCTTCTGGGCCACTTGACGGGCGGACGCGATCCGTTATGCTATTACGACTTGCAGCATGCCGTCCCCTCCTCGCGACTTCATGCTTTCGACATCGTCCGACGCAAGAGTTCGGGTCTGGGCCCGGCCCGCATGGGATGTCGAGAGAGGCTGCGAAACGTTGAGAACGCCGCGCTTCGCCGGTTGTGGAGCGTGGAGTTCGGGATACTAACCCCACTCCGAGTCGCCGGGTCCGGGTCGAAATGAACGAGGTCGGGTCCGTCTCCCGATCGCACCCCTTCAGGGATTGCCAGTTCCATGTTAGATCTTCGCAACGTCCGCAATATCGGCATCTCGGCGCACATCGACTCGGGCAAGACGACGTTGACCGAGCGAATTCTGTTCTATTCCGGGAAGATTCACCGGATTGAGGAGATCAAGAGCGACGCCGGCGCGAAGATGGATCACATGGAGCTGGAGAAGGAGCGTGGGATCACGATCACGTCGGCGGCGACGACGGTGATGTGGGACGACAAGGTCATCAACATCATCGACACGCCGGGCCACGTCGATTTTACGGTTGAGGTGGAGCGGTCGCTGCGGGTTCTGGACGGCGCGGTTTTGGTGTTGTGCGCGGTGGCGGGTGTGCAGAGCCAGTCGATCACCGTCGACCGGCAGATGAAGCGATACAACGTGCCTCGGCTGGCATTCATCAACAAGATGGACCGCACCGGCGCGAATCCGAACAAGGTGATTGAGCAGCTTGAGAGCAAGCTGGGCCTGACGGCGATTCCATTGCAGATTCCGATCGGTTCGGAGATGAACTTCGAGGGCGTGATCGACCTGGTGGCCCGCGAGGCGATCTATTTCGATGGAGTGAAGGGCGAGACGATGCGTCGGGAGGCGATTCCGGACGCGATGAAGGAGCAGGCGGAACGGGCGCGGCAGGGGATGCTGGAAGCGCTCTCGATGGTTTCGGACGAGATCATGGAGTTGTTGCTTGAGGAGCATGAGGTTCCGTTGGAGTTGATTCACAGGACGATTCGCGAGGCCACGATCTCGAACTCGATCTGCCCTGTGCTGGTTGGCTCGGCTTACAAGAACAAGGGCGTCCAGACGCTTTTGGACGCGATCACGGCGTATTTACCCAGCCCGCTCGACCGCGAGGTGATGGCCAAGGACAACAACGACGGGATGGTCGAGGTTCCGCTGGCGCCGGACCCGGATGGGCCGTTGGTGGCGATGGCGTTCAAGCTGGTCGAGGAGGTGTTCGGCCAGGTGACGTACATGCGGATCTATCAGGGTACGTTGAAGAAAGGCGCGTTCTATCTGAACAGCCGCCAGCGCAAGAAGGGGCGCATCAGCCGAATCCTGCGAGTGCATGCGGACGAGAAGGAAGACATCGATTCGGCGTCGGCGGGCGATATCGTGGCGGTGATGGGGATTGAGCCGGCGACGGGCGACACCTATTGCGACGAGAGCGTGAACTTCTCGCTGGAGTCGATCTTCGCGGCCGATCCGGTGATTGATCTGGCGATCTCGCCGGCGAAGCGGGCCGACCAGGATAAGCTGGCGAAAGCGCTGAACCGGTTCATGCGGGAAGACCCGACGTTCCGGGTCCATCAGGACAAGGAGACGAGCGAGACCATCATTAGCGGGATGGGCGAGCTCCACCTGGAGATTTACGTCGAGCGGATCAAGCGTGAATACAAGGTGGATTGCCAGGTCGGGATGCCGAAGGTGAGTTATCGCGAGGCCCCGACGAAGGCGACCGAGTACAACTACAAGCACAAGAAGCAGACGGGCGGCTCGGGTCAGTTTGCACATATCGTGGGCCGGCTGGAGCCGTTGCCGGCCGAAGCGCCCGAGCATTTCATTTTCGAGAACAAGGTGACGGGCGGACGAATTCCGAGCGAATACATTCCTTCGGTCGAGAAGGGATTCCGCGACAGCCTGCACAAGGGGCCGGTCGCGGGGTTCGAGGTTCTGGGTGTGAAGATGGTGCTGAACGACGGGTCGTATCACGACGTTGACTCGTCCGACATGGCGTTCCAGATCTGCGCCCGGGATTGCTTCCGCGAGACGTTCCGGAAGTCGGACCCGGTGCTGCTGGAGCCGATCATGAAGGTGGAGGTCGAGACGCCGACCGAGTTCCAGGGGCCGGTGACGGGGAACATTTCCAGCCGTCGCGGGGTCATCCTGGGGACCGACACGCGGGAAGGGTTCGCGGTCATTCTGGCCGAAGTGCCGCTCTCGGAGATGTTCGGATACTCGAACGACCTGCGGAGCATGACCCAGGGCAAGGCCGGGTTCAGCATGGAATTCATGAAGTATCAGAAGATGCCGAGCCGACTGCAGGAAGAGGTCGTCAAGAAGGTTCAGGACGACGCCAAGGCGATGGCGAAGGCCTGAGCCATCGAGACACTCTTGAGGGAAGTAACCCGCCCCCCCTGCCCCGCGTGATCGCGGCCTCAGGGGGGGGTGCTTTTTTCAGGGCGATGAGCCGGCGAAGACCTGAGTGGGCAGGCCGGGGAGATCGAGTCCCAGGGTGGCACTCGCCTCCGACTGGAAGGTGGTCAGCTCGTGCTGATCCTTTGGGGTCAGGCCCGAGGCTTGGGTCGATTGCCAACGGCTGGCCTCGTTGTAGGCTTCAAGCGCCTCGGTGGGGCGGCTGAGGCGACTGAGCGCCATGGCGATGAAGTAGAGATCGAAACCGTCGAATGCGCCCTTGCCTGCGTCGCGGCTGCGGCGGAGTACCGCGATGGCTTCCGCGAATTTCCCGGCGCGGTAAAGCGCGACCCCGAGGGTGTTCAAATACATGGATTGGGTCGGATTAAGCTGAACAGCCTTGCGAGCCCAGAGCACGGCGCTTTCGGGGTCGCGGTCGAGGGTGGGGGAAGTGGACCAGGTCCAGGCGCGCTCGTTCAGGGTCGTGGGGTCTTGAGGCAGGAGCGAATCGGCGGCTTGACGCTCGCGAGCCGCGAGGTCGAGGTTGCCGAGAGCCTCGTGGGCCTCCCCGTAGAGGGCATGGAGAGTCGGCATGTTGGGATAGGCTTTGAGCAATGGTTCGAGGTCGGTGAGAGCCGCGGCGGCCTGGCCCAGGCGGAGACGTGCGATGCCGCGCCAGTAGTGGCCGAGTTGTGATTGGGGATCATGGTCGATCAGCCACTCGGCGTCGCCGGCGAGGGCGTGGAAGTCGGCGGTGGCGTAGTCGAGCGCGCCACGCTGGCGTCGGAAGTCGAGATTGTCAGGGAACGTGGCGATGGCGTCTGCAAGGAGCGCGCGGAGCGCGTTGTCGGAGCCGGGCAAGGCGAGCTGGCTCTGGACGATCAGGCTGCGAAGCTCGGGGTCGGTGGGCTGCTCGGCGGCGGCCTGGG
>JBGSYY010000161.1:0-8109 GCA_041750675.1 Isosphaeraceae bacterium
TAACGCGCCAGCTCGACCCCCGTCGCCGGGTTGATGCTACGCAGCACCGTCATGAACGGACACTCGGCGGTGTGACGACCGAATCCCGCGGTGCTTCATCAGCAGGTGCCGAATACCGCGTCCCCCGCCAGGTTACCTTGCCCGTCAGGCACGACTTGATCGCATCGAGCGAGATCCAGTCCGACACCAGCCCCGCCAACGTGTATCCCAGAGCGTAATGCGCTGTCCTTGGTGCGGACCAATCATACATTCTCCAGAGCATCCATGTCTTCAATATCTGATGCGTCATGCTCAACCCCAGCAGCCACCACGCAAAAGGAGACGCTCTACCCAGCAGGAGCATCGCCACCGAGACGATCAAGGCGATGTCGCCCGTCTGGCTGAAAATCAAAGGCTCAACGATCTTTCCCACCAGCGGCAACGGCCGACGTCCCAGTGCGTCATAAAGAATCCGGCTCCAGCCCCGAATGATCTGCGGCAGTGAGGTATACATCCGCGTCGAGCTGATTTGCGTCCCCAGCGCGACCCGAATCGGATAACCCGCCTTCTTCACGCGCTGCGCCATGTAAATATCTTCAACAAACCGGTCCCGCACCGCCGCGTGCCCGCCCGCCGCGTCATACGCCTCTCGCGACATCAAAATGAATTGACCGTTCGCGAAGCCGACTTTCGACGTGTCGTCGTTCACCGCCAGCGGCGAAAACGACCGCATTAACACGATTCCCTGCAACGGCTGCACCACCTTCTCCCAAAAGGTCTCGCACCGCAGCTCCGGCATCAGACTCACAAGCGATGCTCGCTCCCGCCTCGCATAGTCCATGCAAATCGATAGCGCGTCGGGATGCTGCCGAGTGTCCGAATCGAGAAACCAGAGCCAATCCCCCCGTGCTTCACGCGTCGCAAGGTCCAGCGCGTGCGTCTTGCCCGTCCAACCTTCGGGCAAATCCTCAATCGTGATCACACGCACGCGCGGGTCCCGCTGGGCCAGCTCCTGTGCGATTTCGGGCGTTCGGTCGCTGCTCCGATCGTCGACAATCAAGATTTCGAGCGCCGGATAGCCCTGGGCAAGAACGGTCTCGACGCACGTCTCCAGGGTCGCCTCCTCGTCCTTGGCTGGGATCAACGTCGTCACCAAAGGCGCTTCCCCACCACCCCAACGTGGCGACTCCAAATCCAGTGAAGGCGTGCGCCGCCGCAGAAACGTCACGACCACGTGCCGCACCAGCCATACCGCCACAATCCCGGCGTAGACCTGCAAGATGAGCCACTCGATCGGCGACATGAAATCTCGTCTCTCTCTCTTTCTGCGCCGAGGATACCTGCTATCGAGCAGGAGCCGATCGACCCGCGTCCTCACGAATGCGCCGCCCCAGTCCCACAATCAGCTCAACCTGACCCACCGGCAGCCCCGAAATTCGCGACACCTCGGCGACAGGCAGCCCACTCTCATCAAGTTCCAAAATCTCGGCGAATCGCTGCTGAAACGCCAGGATTTCCTGATCCGTGGAGATCGCCTTCGGCTCACCGCTCTCGATAACCGTGTCGACACTCAGGTCGGGCACGCTGATCAATGTCGGTACCGCGACCGCCTCGGAGCGACTCGCCTCACCCCCGACTCTCACCCTCGGCCCCCGTGGTACCGCTACGGCGTGAGGCGTCCCCTGCGGAACGCTCCCCTCGACTCGCTTGGTTCGATCCAACCGCCGCCGCAGATCCTCCAGTTCCCGCTCGATCGCCGCCAAACGTCCCCGCAGTCGCCCGAACGCCATCGCCACAACGGATGCGAGAACCAGTATCAGACCTCCCAGCAGCCAGCCCAGGCCGGCAGTCCATTCCATCGCGATCCCGCCTCCCCATTGCTCTCGGTTTGTACGAACCACCGACCGCGTGTGGTCTCAGCCTGTCGCCGCTCCACGCGGAGTGAACGCCCGCAGCGCCGCCTCATAGACCTCACGAAGCGGAATACTTTTCTCCGCCGCTACCCGCGCGCAATCCTCAAATTCAGGGCTGAATCGAGGTCGATCCGGCTCCGACGGAAACCACGCCAGTTTCCCCCGAATCGGTCCCAGTTCTGTCTCCACCTCATGCTCGCGACGATCCAGCACCCGACGGCTCACCGCATGGCGCCGAACCCCGATCGTCGTCGTCTCGCGAAGCAAGATCTCTTCAAGAGCCGGCCGCCGCGCCTCGTCGCAAAGCACGGTCACGACCACGCCCGGCCGATTCTTCTTCATCTGCACAGGCGTCGCGTACACGTCCAGAGCGCCTCGCTCCATCAAACGTGTCGTGACATGGCCAATCACCTCTCCGCTCACGTCGTCCAGATTCGTCTCGACGACCCAAACCCGCTCGCGTGGTGCGGCCTCTTCCACGCTCCCCACAAACAGCCGCACCACGTTCGCCAGGTGCGTCGGATCATTCGACCCGGCTCCGTAACCGATCTGTTCGGCGGTCATCGGCGGCAGTGGGCCGAAAGCCGCGGCCACCGTCGCCAGAATCGCCGCGCCGGTCGGCGTCGTCTGTTCAAAATCCGCCGTCGATTCGGCCAGCGGGATTCCCTTCAACAACTCCGCCGTCCCCGGTGCGGGCAACGGCATTCGGCCGTGCGCGGCCACCACCGATCCGCGCCCCGGCGGCAGCGGACTCGCCTCGATCCGGTCTGCCCCCAAGGCGTCCAGACCCACCGCCGCACCCACAATATCGACAATCGAATCCACCGCGCCGACTTCGTGAAAGTGGACCTTCTCCAGCGACGACCCATGCACCCGCGCTTCCGCACCCGCCAGCTTCCGAAAAATCGCACGCGCGAGCTGATCCGCGCCCGCGGTCAACGCCGCCCGGTCCAGAATCGCCTCGATATGATGCAGATGCCGATGCGCATGCTCCGGCTCCGCGATCACCTTCGCCAGCGTCGCGCGAAACCCCCCGCGCTTCACCGGCTCGAATTCAACACTCGCATTGATCCCCAGCCGGCCGACCGCATCCTGAATCAAGGTCGCGTCGACGCCGGAATCCACCAATGCCCCCAGCGTCATATCGCCCGAGATCCCGCTAAAGCAGTCGAAATAAGCAAGCCGCACGGTAGAAATTCTCTAATGGGGTCCAATTTCATGGCGAAGTTCTCGAGCACGCTATTCTAGCCCCCAGCCCCACCCCCGCAAGGGCAGCCGACAACCGCCTCATATCCTCTCGCGACTGTGCTCATCCGTTCGGCTCAATGCTCAATCCCATGCTCCCGAAGCCGCGCCCTCAGTTCATCCAGCCCCGTATACAAAATCGCATGAAGCCCCAGCGCCAGCGCCGGCTCGACGTTCAACGCCCGATCGTCGATGAAAATCGCCTTCTCCTTCGGCGATCCGGAGAGCCCCAACGAATTCAAATAAATCTCCTCGTCCGGCTTCACCTGCCCCAGATAGCACGACGTGAAAAATGCCTGAAAAATCTCGTTCAACCGAAAACTCCGCACCCGATACTCATGCAGTTCACGCGACTCATTATTCAAAGTAAACAGCCGATAATTCCCCGCCGCCGCCAGCGAACGAAGCCACTCCAGCGACTCGCCCAAGGGCTGCGACTGCGCATACATGAACTGCTTGAACTCATCCGGCGAAAACAACCGACTGCGATGAAACACCGCCTTCCGCACATAGGCGTCCAGCGACAGCCGACCCGTCTCAAACGCCGTCTTCAACATCTCGTGCCGCGTCTGAAACTCCGTGGCGTCGAGCCGGAACTCATCCGCCGCGCGTCGCCGTGCCGCGGTATCCCACCCGTTCGTCAACAGCACCCCGCCGATATCGAAAAACAAGGTCGTGCCATGCATGGCGTTGATCTTCCCGAAGGTGAATGGTTCAGTCCCCGCTCCCGGAATCTGACTCAGGATACTCCTCTCGCTCCAACCGCCGCAGATATTCCAGGGCCTCATCCAAAGATCGCGCCGGCGCGCCGGCCACTCTCCCAGCCAGGTCCGCCTCCGCAAGCTGGCACAGATCCTCGAAATACGCATGACCCTTGACCGCCGCGCGCGCCCGCAAACCCGCCGCGCGATCGACTTTCGGCAACACGTCCGCCAGATGCTCGATCAACCAGGCCGTCCGCTCACCAATCGTCGACCCCAGCGCCTCCAACCCCGACGCCGCTAGATTATCTCCGTCAATCGCCCGACCCACATCATGCAACAACGCCGCGAGCAAAAATTCTTCATCAAACGGATGGCTCTCACTCGCTCGATCGAATACCTGCAAGCTGTGATAAAGCGCATCCCCCTCGGGGTGATACCTCGGATTCAGCTTCAATCCCTGCAACGGCTCCAGCCTGAGTCGGTAAATCGTGTACCGATCCAGATGGTCGGCCATGCTCGTGCTCTGGCCCGGCGTCGCCTCACGCACCTCCCCCTCCACGATCGGTTCCTTCTCGGACCGACCGCTCCGCAAAAGCGAGATCAACTGCTCGCGCACTTCCGCGTCGCTGGGCAGGTCCACCGGCCGGACCGTCTGGCCCAGCACCGAAACCGCCATTCGCTTCGCTGACGCGAAATGCTCCGCCGGAATATCTCCAGGCCGCGCCCCGTCGCTCCCATGATCGCGAAGCCGCTTGGCCGCCTCCGTCGCAATCTGACGACGCAGCCGCTCGTCCGACCGCGCCGACCGAAACCGTTTCTTATACCTGTCGTACATGATCGAAATAGTCTAGCCGACCAGCCCCGTTCCATGGCAAACCCGTTCCGCCACCACCAACCCCGCTCCCCGCTCCACGAACTCGGTCAAGATCGCCGGCTCGGCCTCCGCGTCGACCGCTCGCACCGCATCCACCACGACAACAACCCTCGCCCCTCGATCCAGCAACCCCTCCACCGCCGCCTTCACGCAATAATCCGTCGCCACGCCGTAAACCACGAACAAGGGATCGCGACCTTCACGATGCCAGCTCACGATCCGCTCCGCCTCACCATGCGTGAATAGATCATAATGCCTCTTCTCGATTGTCAGATGCCGTGGCAACGGCTCTCCCGGGTCCAATCGTTCGTCCGGCCCCAGCACCCGGCTCGTCGCCTCGAAGGTCGCCGAAACGCGCCTCTGTCCCTCGGTCCCCACCAGACAATGCGGCGGAAACGGCTCCGGCTCCGGATCATCCAGACGATGCGCACAAGCCGACGCCAGTACCGGAATCCCCTTCTCTCGCGCAAATCGAGTCAATCGCGCTAAAACCGGCACAATCTCCACCGATCGCGGCACATAAAGCGATCCCGACTCATCCAGAAAGTCGTGCTGAGTGTCCACATCAACGAACACCACCCCGCCTCGTTCGCCCATCGCCGGAGACTCTCCGCAACGTTCAGACTAATAACGCAATCCGCAGCCAGATTGTAATCCGCCGCGTTGCCCGCGCCCCAGGCGATGCCGCGGCCCCTGTCGGATCTTCATCTCCGTGCTCTCCATGGAGTGTTTTCTTGCCTGGCCGCGAATCGAGCACGTCCCCCACACACCCACGATCGGAATCCCTCGCCGGCAAGGCTCGCAATAATCCCCCGCGCTCCCCGAACTCATTCTGACTCGCTCTCGCATCTCGAGACCGATTCATTACACTTTCGGAGGTCCCCCACTCGTGACGTTCAAACAACGATCCCGCCTCATCTTGGGCTGCGCCCTGATCGGCTCGGCCTCATTCTCAACAATGAACACCGCCCACGCCGAACAGCCCGCCCTCATCCCCCGCGACATCCTCTTCGGCAACCCCGAGCGCACCAGCCCCCAGCTCTCGCCGGACGGCAAGCAGCTTGCCTGGATCGCCCCCGACGACCGTGGCGTCCTCCAGGTCTGG
This sequence comes from Isosphaeraceae bacterium, assembly GCA_041750675.1. Classification (GTDB taxonomy): domain Bacteria; phylum Planctomycetota; class Planctomycetia; order Isosphaerales; family Isosphaeraceae; genus BPJS01. The sequence continues at coordinate 5,821 of JBGSYY010000161.1, forward strand.
GTCCGTTCGCTCGATAAGGACGACTCCCGCGTCGTCACCGCCGACAAATCGCGCGGGATCCGCCAGTTCTTCTGGACCCAGAATAGCGACGACCTGCTCTATCTCCAGGACTCCGAGGGCGACGAGAACTTCCACGTCCACGGCGTCTCGCTCGCCACCGGACAGGTCCGCGACTTCACCCCCGGCAAGGATGTCCGCGCCGATCTGATGGCCAGCGAGCCGAAATTCCGCGACGAGGTCCTCATCACGACCAATGCGCGCAACCCGACCGTGTTCGACGTTTACAAGCTTCACGTCAAATCGGGTGAATTGACCCGCGTCGCCGAGAATCCCGGTGATGTTCTCGGCTTCCAGGCCGATGCCGATTTCGTCATTCGTGGCGCCCAGTCCGCCACCCCCGACGGCGGCATGATCATCCGTGTCCGCGACGGCGATTCCGACGACTGGCGCGAGTGGATCACCGCCGGCCCGGAGGACAATCTGACCCTCGCCCTCGTTGGCTTCACCGCCGACGGTCGATCGGCTTACGTGCTGACCTCGATCGGCCGCGACACCGCCGCCGTCGTCCTCAAGGACGTCGCGACGGGGGCGGAGACCGTGATCGCCGAGTCGCCCACCGCCGACGCCGACGGCGTGATGATCAACCCCAAAACCAAGGTTCTCGAAGCCGTCTCCTTCTCCCCCGGCCGCACCGAGTGGCAGGTTGTCGACCCCACCGTGAAGGCCGACTTCGACGGCCTCGCCCAGCTCCACCCCGGCGACTTCAACGTCGTCAGCCGCGACGAGGCCGACCGCACCTGGCTCGTCCGCTACACCGACGACCGAGGCCCCAGCCGCTACTACTCCTGGGACCGCGACGCCCGAAAGGGAACCTTCCTCTTCACCTCCCAGCCCAAGCTGGAAGGTCTGACCCTCGCCTCCATGAAACCCGTCCAGATCCCCGCCCGCGACGGTCTCACCCTCAACGGCTACCTCACCTTGCCCGCCGGCGTCGAGCCCAAGGGCTTGCCGATGATCCTGCTCGTCCACGGCGGCCCCTGGGCCCGCGACGTCTGGGGATTCAACCCCACCGCCCAGTGGTTCGCCAATCGCGGCTACGCCTGTCTCCAGGTCAACTACCGCGGCTCCACCGGCTACGGCAAATCCTTCCTCAACGCCGCCAACAAGCAGTGGGGCAAGACGATGCACGACGACCTCATCGACGCCAAGCGCTGGGCCGTCGCGCAAGGCTACGTCGACCCCGAGAAGGTCGCCATTTTCGGCGGCTCCTACGGCGGCTACGCCGCGCTCGCGGGCGTCACCCTCACCCCCACCGAGTTCGCCTGTGCCGTCGATATCGTCGGCCCCTCCAACCTGGCGACCCTGATCCAGTCGATCCCGCCCTACTGGAAGCCGATGCGATCGATGTTCGACGTCCGCCTTGGCAACATCGACGACCCCGCCGACGCCGACATGATCCGCGCCGCCTCCCCGCTCTTCAAGGCCGACCGGATCGTCCGCCCCCTGATGATCGGCCAGGGCGCGAATGATCCGCGAGTCAAGCAGGCCGAGAGCGAGCAAATCGTCGAGGCCATTGAAAAGGCGAATGGTGCCGTCTCCTATATCCTCTACCCTGATGAGGGCCACGGCTTCGCCCGCCCCGCCAACCGAATCGACTTCTTCGCTCGTGCCGAGCACTTCCTGGCGAAGCATCTCGGCGGCCGCGCGGAGCCGCTTCCCGACGGCGGCAAGGTCGAAGGCTCCACGGCGGTGATCCGCGAAATCGGTCAGTGATGCGCGGCGTGCTGGGCACACCTGGCCTGTCCAGGTGTGCCTCGGCTTTGGCAACCTGGGGGGAGAGATTGCGCAGGTGGATCGGCCGCCGGCCGGTTGGGACCGCGTTGGGGGAGGTCGGGTCGGTGGCGATGTGGGGTTCAGGGGCGTGAGACGGGTCGACGATGGGTGTCGAGCTGGTTGAGGACGTCGTTGAGTTCGTCGAGGACTTCGGCGTCGGTCATGTCGTCGGCGTTTTTGAACACGAACGTCGCGTTGGGGAGATTGGGTTGAGTTTGCGGGGTGATGGGAGTCGTGATCTCGTCGTGCTCCGGGCTGAGTTGGGAGGCTTTCGGTTGCTCGCCCCCCCTCCCGGCCTCCCCCACAGGGGGGGAGGAGTGAGGAGATGGACGCTCGGCCGTGGGAAGGGGGGGGCGAGCGGGGGCCTTGGTTTTTTGGTGGGTGTGCCAGGCGCGCTGGGCGCTTTTTAGCTCGCGGTCGGCGAGGGACTCGTAGCGGAGCCAGAGGGAGTTGGGC
>JBGSYY010000162.1:0-3808 GCA_041750675.1 Isosphaeraceae bacterium
GCAGAGGTCGACGGTGGCCTCGGTGTGTCCGGCGCGGCGGAGGACGCCGCCTTCCTTGGCGACGAGGGGGAAGACGTGGCCGGGGCGGACGAGGTCTGGGGCGCGGGTGGCGGGGTCGACGATGGCGCGGATGGTGTAAGACCGTTCCTGGGCGGTGATGCCGGTTTTGCAGTCGCGGTGGTCGACGGGGACGGTGAATGGGGTTTGGTGGGGTGCGGTGTTCTGGTCGACCATCATGGTGAGGCCGAGTCGGGAGGCGAGTTCGGGCATGACGGCGAGGCAGACGAGGCCGCGGCCGTGGGTGATCATGAACTCGACCATCTCGGGGGAGATGGTTTCGGCGGCGGCGACGAAATCGCCTTCGTTCTCGCGATCCTCGTCGTCGACGACGATGACCATGCGGCCGGAGGCGAGGGCTTCGAGGGCGTCTTCGACTTTGGAAAAGATGTCGCGCATCGCGGGAAATTCCTGAACGGGGAGGCGGCTGATGAGTGCGGCATTATTGTATGCGGCGGCGGGTCGTGGCGGGGATGGCGCGATGGGCGGTAGGTTGGAGATCTTCTTGAAAAGATGGAGTGCTGGACAGCCGGCCGTTCGGCGGGGTTCAGAAAGAACGATCGGCCGTGCGGGCGTGATTATCGGTCTACCGCTTGGCGAGAGAGAGGGACGAGATGGGCGAGATTGGACGAGGGGGATTTCCGTCGGTGCGGTTGCGTCGGGTGCGGCGGCATCCGGGGTTGCGTGACCTGGTGCGTGAGAACGCGCTGACGGTGCATGATCTGATTTATCCGATTTTCGTTTATCACGGGCGCGATCTGGAGCGTGAGATCGCCTCGATGCCGGGGCAGTTTCAGTATTCGCTGGATCGGTTGGATGGGGTGGTGGACCGCGTGGTTGAGGCGAAGGTGCCGGGGGTTTTGCTGTTTGGGATTCCCGAGCACAAGGACTCGGAGGGGCGGGCGGCGCTGGAGGAGGCGGGGATTGTGCAGGAGGCGGTGCGGGCGATTCGGAAGCGAGCGCCCGAGTTGCTGGTGATCACCGACCTTTGCTTTTGCGAATACACGAACCACGGCCATTGCGGTCCGCTGGTGGAGCGGGGTGGGCGGATCGACGTGGAGAATGACGCGACCCTGGAGTTACTGGGGAAGCAGGCGGTGAGCCATGCGCGGGCGGGGGCGGATGTGATCGCGCCTTCGGGGATGATGGACGGGATGGTGGGGGCGATACGCAGGGCGCTGGACGCCGAGGGGTTTGAGCATATTCCCATCTTGTCGTATGCGGCGAAGTACGCGAGTGCGTTTTATGGGCCGTTTCGGGATGCGGCGGAGAGTGCGCCGATGTTTGGGGATCGGCGGGGCTATCAGATGGACCCGGCGAATGGTGATGAGGCGATGCGGGAGGTGGAGCTTGATCTGGCGGAGGGTGCGGATCTGGTGATGGTGAAGCCGGCGATGGCGTATCTGGATATTGCGCGACGGATCAAGGAGCGGTTTGGGGTTCCGCTGGCGGCGTATAACGTGTCGGGCGAGTATGCGATGGTGAAGGCGGCGGCGGAGCGGGGCTGGATTGACGAGCGGCGGATTGTGCTGGAGTTGCTGACGGGGATGAAGCGGGCGGGGATTGACATGATTTTGACGTATCATGCGCTGGATGCGGCGCGGTGGGTGAGGGAGGGGTGAGTCGGGTGGTGGATGGTCAGTCGCTCTCCTCCCCGATCCTCCCCACGAGGGGGAGGGAGGAAGATCTTGGGGCGGGCTGACGCGCGCTGTTCGCCGAAATTGTGATCACGAAGGACCGGTGGCGCGGATTGCGCTGACTGTGCGGTCGAGGCCTTCGAGGTTGGCCTTGAGGCGGGTTTGGGCATCCTCGTCGGTGTGGTTGAGGATGCCGATGGGGCCGGTCCAGCCGCTGGCCTGGATGATTTTGAGGAGGCGTTGATCCTCGTCACCTTCGCCGAGGATCAGGATTTTCTTGCCGAGTTTCTCGCCGTCGCGGGTGGTGCCGTTGAGGTTGAGGGCGAGGAGGTGGGGCTTCATTTTCTGGAGCAGGTCGGCGAAGCGGTCGAGGTGGTCGTGGCCGTGGTGGAGGTTGTAGACGAGGCCGACGTTGGGGAGGTTGAGGGCGTTGATGACCTCGATCTGGTTTTCAGGCTCGCCGAACCAACCGCCGTGGTTGTAGAGGGCGACGGTGCAGCCCTGGGCCTGGGCGGCTTGGGCGATGGGTCGGATGCGCGCGGCTTCGGCGGCGATGCGCTCGGCCTGTTCCTCGGGGGTCCTGGTCGGCTCGCCGCCGCCGGTGACCCAGAGCTGGGTCTTGAGGTTGCGGGCCTTGAGGTGGTCGAGGAGGTAGCGGGCGTCGTCGTCGAGGGTTGTGGGGAACCAGACGGCAGTCAGTTCGATTTTGTGTTTTTGGAGAGCGTCCAGCTCGCGGTCGAGGGTGGGGAGATGCTCGGCGCGCCAGTCGTAGGCGAAGCGATGGATGCCGAGCCTGTCCATCATCTCGGCGCGTTGTTCGGGTGTCCGTTTCGCGGAGTCGAAGGGGACGATGCACCAGGCGACGAGGTTGGAGTGGTCGAACAGGCTGCGATCGTCATCGGCATATGCGGGGTATTCGACGCGGGCCACGAGGGCGGCGGTGAGGAGGAGGAGGTAGCGGGTACGCATTGGGTTCGGCTCCCGGGAGTTGGGTTGGCGACGGATCTGGGATTATCGCCGGGAGCGGGGGTGGAAGGGGATGGGGCGGCGGCGAGTTGGCGGCGGTAGGTTTCCCAATCCTTGAGTGCGTTGCGATACTGGCGATCGGCGAGGGATTCGTAGCGGAGCCAGGCGTTGGTGGGGTGTTCGGTCTGGCGGATGGCGGAGAGGTGGAGGCGGGCCATGGCCTGGGCGATGCGGGCGGCGAGGAACTCGGTTGCGGCGTCGATGGGTCGGTAGGTTGAGGAGATGAAGGCGATGAGCCAGGCGCGGAAGACGTCGTCGATTTCGTCGGGGATGGGGAGGAGGCGGGTCCAGGCGGGTTCGATGGGGAAATGGCTGAGGGTGGACATGGCGGGATGCTCCGATTGAAGTGGGACCGTTTACTCAATAGCCTCCCCCGTCGAGGCGGGAATTATCGGGAGATCGTTGATTTTTCTCATGAATGATCGGATTCCCGGGATCTGGTTGGTTGCGTGAGCGGGGATCACCCATGCCGGAGGCGGAGCGAAATGTGATGGGCGAAGGCTATTCGGGAGTCGCGACCAAGGGACGGAAGGGGCGGTGTTGTGCGGCGGATTGATGTGGTGGTGGGGACTCGGCCTGAGGCGATCAAGCTGGCGCCGGTGATCCTGGCCTTGCGGGATCGTGCGGATGTGTCGTGTCGGGTGGTGGCTGTGGGGCAGCATCGCGAGCTGCTGGATCGGGCGTTGGGGGAGTTTGGGATCGTGCCCGAGGTGGATCTGGATGTGATGCGGTCGGGTCAGACGCTGGCGGGGCTGACGGCGCGGGCGATGGAGGGTTTGGACGGGGTTTTCGCGGCGGATCGTGCGGAGTTGGTGCTGGTGCAGGGGGACACGACGACGGCGTTTTGCGGGGCGCTGGCGGCGTTTTACCGGGGGATCGGGGTGGGGCATGTGGAGGCGGGGCTGCGGACGGGGGATGTGAACGCGCCGTGGCCGGAGGAGGCGAATCGGTCGATGATCGCGCGGTTGGCGCGTTGGCATTTCGCGCCGACGGAGGGGGCGGCGGCGAATTTGAAGCGGGAGGGGATTGCGGCGGATCGGATCGTGGTGACGGGGACCACGGGGATCGACGCGTTGTTATGGACGCGG
>JBGSYY010000163.1:0-3026 GCA_041750675.1 Isosphaeraceae bacterium
GGCCGCGCCGGCGTCCACGGCGGCTTTCACAGCGGCCACATCGCCGGCGACGAACGCCGTGACCATGCCGCTACCCACCTTGTCCCAGCCGACCAGGTCCACGTTAGCGGCCTTCAGCATCGCGTCGGCCGCCTCGACCAGGGCCACAAAGCCCTTGGTCTCGATCATGCCGAGCGCTTCAAGTGTCGCGGATGCCATCGAGGGTTGCTCCGAAAAAGTGAGAGGAGAGAAAGAGGTCGTCGCTCTTGACCGTCAACGAATCGTTTCGATGCCGGCGGCGTCGCGAAATTACGCCTTCCGCAAGGTGACGCGAGTCGCGTGAGACAGGTCGCACGCGTTGGCCTCGTCCGTGTCGATATGAACTTCCAGCTTCCAGTCGGGATTCGTGCGAACCAGCAAGCCCTCCAGAGTGGTGGGGCAGGGGCCTTCCACTCGGAGGTCCATCCGGTCCAGATGCTTGACGCCGTAGTATTCCGCGTCGCGCGGACCCATATGCACATGCCGCTCAGCGCGAATGATTCCTTGCCTTAGCTCAAGCGTTCCCTTCGGTCCAATGAGCAATGCGCCCGGTGTCCCTTCGATATCACCTGAGAGCTTCACCGGCAGGTCCAGCCCCAGGCTGATCGCATCCGTGAACGCCAGCTCGATCTGACTGAACTTGCGGCAAGGCCCCAGAATCCGAATCCCCGGTATCATTCGCTGCCGAGGCCCGACGACGGCGATCGTCTCGTTCGAAGCAAAATCGGTCGCCTGATACAAACGCCGCAACTCGGTCAACTGGTAGCCTTTACCGAACAAAATATCCACATGCTCTTGAGTCAAATGGCAGTGCCGCGCCGAGATGTTGACTACCACCTTGGGCTGATAGGCGGTTGTGGCCGATACCGACCCATTGCCGCCGACGCGCTGCCGTAGCAGCGTCCGCACGACCGTTTCCACCTGATCCCGGCTGGCGAGCGCTGTCATGCCCGGCTCCTCGTCGTCATCGTTGTCGTTGTCGTCATCGCGGTCGATGACGCGGCGGTTCCATTGGTTTTCTGTGTCGTCGCAACCTCGATCGCGACGCCCGATGCCTTCAGCATCGCTCGGTCCTCTTTGGATACGCGGTCGTCGATCACCATGCGGCCGATCTCCTCGAGGCCGCATAAGCGCGTCAACGCCTGCTTGCCAAACTTGGTGTGATCCACCACGAGCATCACCTCCTGGCCACACCGCATCATCTGTCGCTCGGTCTCGACCAGAATCGAGTTCGAGTTGTATACCCCGCCGGCCACCACGCCCCCCGCTCCCATGATCACCAGATGCACTCGGATCGACTCCATGCAGGCAATCGCGATCGGCCCCAGCGCGACTCCCGTTCTGGGGTAGACGTAGCCGCCGATCAGAATCAGATCGACGTCCTTCTGGGGCGTGAGTAGCTGCGCGATCGGCAGGCTATTTGTGACCACCTGCACGCTCCGCCCCACCAGCGCCCGCGCAACCTCCAGTGTCGTCGTGCCACCATCGAGGAGCACCGTGTCGCCATCACGCACAAGCGCCGCAGCGGCCAGGCCGATCGCCTGCTTCTCCTCGGCAGCCGTGGCCCTTCGATCATCCAGGGCCGGCATTCCCCGCAGATCACCGGCGTAAACCGCCCCCCCATGCGTCCGCTTGATCACGCCCGAGCCATCAAGCGCCTCAAGATCGCGCCGGACGGTGCTCTCGGAAAAACCCACCGTCTCCACCAGATCCTCCAGCGTGGCGAAGCCGCGCCGGCTGATCAGGTCGAGCAATAACTTGCGGCGGGTCTCGACGAGCATGGAAGAATTCACCTCGCGTGACAGTTCTCTTGCTTAGATTCTTTCAAACTCGGTCAGAGTCTGTCAATTATCCGGTCAGAAAAATCCAATTCCAATCATCATTATGGCACGGTTTTGACGGAACGTGGTGAGATTCTTGCTCTTTGAGCAATGTGATATTCGACCTGCGTCCTCTTTCCGGCCCATTTGGCTATGATTTCTTTCAGGAGGAAAATCGACGAATGCCTGAATTGCCTGAAGTCGAGACGATGGTCCGCAGCCTTCGCCCGGTGCTTGAGGGGCGGAAGCTCCTCGCGGTGCGGGCTCTGGACGATCTGATGCTCGTCGGCTGCACCGCACGCGGCTTGGAACTCGCCGCCACTGGCGCATCAATCGACCGCATCACGCGCCGGGGCAAGTGGGTCGTGTTTTCGTTCAAGAATCACACCGGTGTCATCGTCATCCAGCCCCGCATGACGGGAGGCTTCTGGCTCGTTCCACCCCCTCGGCATGACCACGTGCGCCTGATCTTCGAGGTGGACGGACGAGGCGATCCCGTCTGGTTTTGCGACACGCGACGACTGGGAAAGATCGCCTGGCACCCCGACTCCGCCAGTGCCTTGTCGGCCTTCGCTCGCTCCCACGGTCCCGACGCCCTGGAAATCACCGAGGCCGAGTTGGCCGCCAGCCTCAAGAAGACCACTCGCGGCATCAAGCCGACCCTCATGGACCAGCACATCCTGGCCGGCGTGGGCAATATCTATGCGGACGAGATCCTCTTCCAGTCGGGAATCCACCCCGAGCGGCCGGCGCGAGGGCTACGTCGATCCGAAGTGGCCGCCATCCATGCCTCGCTTACCGAGGTGCTCACCCGCGCCATCGCCGCCGAAGGCACCAGCTTCGACGCCGGCTACCGAACCGTTCTGGGCCTTGAGGGTGGTTTTCTCGCCCAGAACGCGATGTACGGCCGCGCAGGCCAACCCTGCAAGCGGTGCGGGAATCTCGTCGAAAAGACCAAGATCCCCGGCCTGATTGGTCGCCCGACATACCTTTGCCGCGTCTGCCAGCCCCGCTCTCCCGGCCGCCGTCCCCGCGCCTCGCGGGGCCAGGGGTCGGTCTAGGCGGAATCGCCCCGATCCGGTAAATTAACGCTTCAGCCAGACTGTCTCGACCCTCGCACCCTCCGAGTCGTCCCACCTCCTGAGTTTGAGTCGCGGCTGTCGGCCCCTCTCGCGCACGTCGAACCGA
>JBGSYY010000164.1:0-3542 GCA_041750675.1 Isosphaeraceae bacterium
GGCAACGCGGCCGCCGCTCGCACCACCGCCGCGGGCGTGGCCGGTCAGAAGATCCAGGTCGTCGAGGAGCAGATGCAAGCGAGCAAGACTCCGGTCGAGGCCGGCGAGGTCCGCGTGCGCAAGGAAGTCCACACCGAGCAGAAGACCATGCAGGTTCCCGTCCGTCACGAGGAAGTCGTCATCGAACGGCACCCGCCGTCGGCCGGCAACCGCATCGCCGACGCCGCCGACATCGGCGAGGGCGAGGTTCGCATTCCCATCATGGAAGAGGAAGTCACCGTGCAGAAAACGCCGGTCGTCAAGGAGGAAATCACCGTCGGCAAGCGTGTCGTCCAGGGCACCGAAACCGTGACCGGACAGGTTCGCAGCGAGGAAGTGCACGTCGAGAAGACGGGTGACGTCGATGTGAGGAAAGGCAAGACCGGCCGCGACAGGTGATGATCCTCGTGGGCTGAGATACGATCTGGTGAAATGATAGCCATATGCGCCCACGTCCCGATCCTTTCATGAAGGGATCGGGGCGTGGGCCTTCCTTTGGTCATGGCGTCGAGGACTTGGCCTGTTGAGCTTCAAGATTGTTTGGTTCCTCTCCGCTTTGCCAGAAGTCATCCCCGCGCAGGCGGGGATCCACCGTGTTCGCTGCTTTCTTACTTGGATCCCCGCCTCCGGCGGGGATGACACAAGCGGAACCCATCTGTCTGAAGGACAATAAGCCCACGCCGGAGGCTCTCCGGCGCCTGGCCGCTGGACGCTCAGGCCGCCTCGGCTTGAGCCAGCGGGGCGACGGCGCGAGAGCAAAACGCACAGGCCTCCAGGCACTCCGCCAGTGCCCTCTCCGTGTCGTTCGCTGGGAGTGACGACACGGCGTCTAGCCGGCAGACCGAAACGCACTCTCGGCAGGCCACCATAAGCACCGTGGCCGCGTGAGCCGCGAGCGAACTATTTCGTGACAGCAGGGCCGTGGTGAGCCGGGCCAGTCCCTCGCAGTCCCGCACGGTGATCAGGATCGCCGCCCACGACGGGTTTTCGACCAGCCCGGCCGCCAGTCGGCCCGATAGCACTCCGCACGCTCGCACGCAGGCCTCCAGCGCCCGCAACCTGTGGGCGTGCGCCAGTCTGCGGAAGCAGAAAAGGTGTCAGGAACCGATTTGTGTCAGGCATACGTGTCAGTGGTATGCCCGGCCGGCATGGGCTGAACACGGCGGGCTGACGAGGCGGGGTATGTTTATCACGAGTTGCCATACGGTATCATCAGGGTCCCAAGATTTGTTCGCAGGATGAGGTGAGGGGCGAAGCCGTGCGCCCTGGATCCCTGCCTTCGCGGGGAGGACTCGTTCAGGGGGCACCATGCGATCGGCCCGCGATCGTTACCTAGGAAGTGAATGAGTCGTGAGCCGTTTTCCGCGAATCTAGGGTGAGTGTGCAAATGATAAGCGGTTGCGGTTGGGCGCGAGTTGCGTTTTTGGGTCATCTTCCACACGGCCGCGCCGAAGAGCAGGGCGACGGCCAGGGCTGCCGCGGCGAGCATGGCTTTCGTGGCCGGGGAGAAGGGGTCGGCGGGGGTCGTTTGGAGGTACTCGCGGAATGATTTCCACTCGACGACCTCGGTGGCCTGGACCTCGCGGGCGGCGTCCTCCTCGAACATCACGGCCTGGCGGGCCTTGAGCGAGGCGTTGGTGACGACGTGCTTTGGGCGTTGGGGAGCGGCCATAGGTCGTTTGGTCTCGCGCGTGTCTCACAAACCGGGGACAGGCACCTCGAAGACTTCGAAGCCAGTCCCCGGTTTGTGAGAGACGGTCAGGGGCGGGCGGCGAAGGTCCAGTCCCAGCTTGGGGGCTGGTCGGCGAAGGCTGCGCCGCCGGCGATGTCGTCGTCCCAGGGGTAGAGCAGCTTTTCCAGCTCGAAGGCAGAGAAACCGGCCTTGCGGAGGCGGTATTCGATCTCGAAGGGCTGCCAGAATTTTTGCTCCAGGCCGTGGTACGAGAAGCGGCCGAAGGTGAACTCGAAGAGGTGATGCTCGACGTCGCGGGCGGCGGCGGCTTCGGCCTCGGTGGGGGTCTGGCCCTCGTCGAGGCCGCGGTCGGTCATGAGCATGGTGCTGTAGTGGATGGCGTCGATCGAGGGGACGATGGCGAGGAACAGGCCGTCGGGCTTCAGCGCGGCGCGGATGGCCTTGAGGGTGCGGTCGATGTCGCGGGTGTCGGGCATGACGAGCGAGTTGACGGCGACAGCCACGTCGAACTGGCCGGCGAGGTCGTCCAGCTCGTGCATGGGACGGTTGTGAAAAGTCACGGACTGAGCGCGATCGCCGAGCCGGGCCTTGGAGCGGGTGATCATGCCGGGGGCGAAGTCGAGGGCGTGGACTTCGCCGAAGCGGCCAACGAGGCGATCCAGCAAGGGGCCGGTTCCGCAGCCGAGGTCGATGACCGCCTTGCGGCCGGGGGCCTTCAGGGCGTCGAGCCGTTTGAGGATCGGATTGTTGACGCCGGGGCGATACGGGTCGAGAAAGACGCGCTCGTAGCCGGCGGCGTGTCGGCTCCACTGGCGGGCCTGCTGGGTCGTTGTGACGCTCAAGTGAACGGTCCGGTCGTGAATGGGAGTGCGGGCGATGATCGCCCCAGTAATCTTAGCTTGCGACGGTGAGGACGCAACTGGCGCTGACAGGGCCGCTCATTTCAGGTCGGGCGGCGGGATCTCGGGCGGTGGCGAGGGATCAAAGGCGATGACGTCGAGGGCGAGGCCCTGGCGGCTGCCGGCGACATCGCGTCGATAGCGGCGCGGGTAGCCATAAACGGGATCGGGCAGGAAGCGTTGAAGGATGCGGGCGTTCTTCATCTGGCCGAAGGGGCGCTGGCCCAGGCATTCGTCGAGCTCTTCGTCGAGGACGCGGAACAGGCCGTCGACGCCGTAGTAACTGGGGTCGGCGGGGTGAGCGGCGCGGGTTTTGGCGTCGGCGTCGACCGAGAGGACGGACTTCACTTCGCCATCGCGGACATAGACGCGATAGTGACCAGCGCGTGCGCCTGTGGTCGTCCATTCGAGGTTGTAGCTGGTGATTCCGGCTTTGTCCCAGACACGGCGGGCCTCGGCCAGGGTTCGTGTACTGACGTCGATGCCGGAGCCGCAGCCGGAGAGGGTGAGCAGGAGCAGGACCGTGAGAAGCGTTTCGCGATGGGTTCGCGGCACCTGGCCCCCCTGGTCGGCCCTCCCCACAAGGGGGAGGGATTCAGGGATCAGGCGAGCGATGTGGGGTTTTCCGGGGAAAGCGCTCATGATGGACGCGATTGTACGGGCGGTTGGGGACGGCGGGGGAGTCGGTCGCGCCAGCGACGTTGAGGCGGCGGGGTTTCCAGTTGGTCAGGCTCGACGTAGGAGGGGTCGGGTTCGAGCAAGACGAGGCGAGGGACAGCGAGGAAGTCGAAGCGGTTGGCGTTGCCGAAGGTCCAGGTGGCGAGCTGGGTTTTCAGGCGGACGCGGAGCGGCAGGATGGCCCAGACGGCTCGGGCGAGGTCGTCGATCGGTCCCGCCGCTTCCAGCGCCAC
>JBGSYY010000165.1:0-6478 GCA_041750675.1 Isosphaeraceae bacterium
GCGACGTGGACGGTGCCGGCGCTTGCTCAAATCGCCATGCGCACCGAGCTGGAATGCCAGCGCGGCATTCTCCTGGCCCTCGAAGGCCGACGCGACGAATCCATCGCCCTGCACCGCCGCCTCCTCGAGGCCGAGCCAACCAACGCCCAGGTCCTCAACAACCTGGCCTGGATCCTGGCCCTCACAGGCGGCGATCCGACCGAGGCCCTCGCCCTCATCGATAAGGCCATCCGCATCAACCAGGGAGGCCCCGCCCCCGCGTTGCTCGACACCCGCTCCGTCGTTCGCCTCGCCGGCAATGAACCGCGCCGGGCCATTGAAGACGCGAGCATCGCCATCGGCAGCAACCCCGACGAACCGATCTACTACTTCCACCTGGCCCGCGCCCAGCACGCCGCCGACAAGAATTCCCTCGCCGCCACCGAGTCGCTCAACAAGGCCATCGAGCGCGGCCTCACATCCAGCATCGTCGATCCCCTGGAACGCGCTGCCTACGCCGAGCTCATCGCCGAGCTGCGCCCCGAATAACCACGCCTCACAACATGGGGACTGGCTCCGGGTGCCTGTCCCCATGTTGTGAGACGCATCCCAGGTAACGATCGCGGACCGATCGCACGGTGCCTCCCTAACGAGTCATCCCCGCGAAGGCGGGGATCCAGGGCGCACGGCCTCATCCCTCACCTGATCCCGCGAACAAATCCTGGGACCCGTATGAGACATACGGACGATGGCTCCCAGTCGCCGATGCCTATTCGGTGAGACAACCCATCAATCCCACCTCAGCCGACCTCACCGTCCCGAGGTCGGCTGATTTTTTTGCTTTCGTCGCTCCCAGACCGATCGCAGCAAACGCGAACCGTCACGTCGTCTGCACGTCATTTTGTACACAATTGCGCGTGAACATTCGTCATGGGAACCATCCACTCATAAGTGCTTGTAGAGAATACGCCACAACCGGCTCGGGTTCCCTCTGGTACTCACCTATTGCGTCCGATACCATCCGTTTTCCCCTTCTCGGCGATTGTCTCGCCACCACCTAAATCACTCGCCCCATCGCCTTTTTCTTCTCCAGGCATCGCGGCATTCCGCAGCCTGTTCCGTCTCACGGTGCGCGCTCCTGGCTCGCATCGTTCGCGGTTCAGGCAGCGATCGTCGCGTGGGCGTCTGATGTAGGCACACGTACTAGCATCATCGTGTATTGATATAGGCGTACATCATGCCCGTTCACCACGCTCGCCGTGCGCGCGCCGCCAGGCCGCGCCGCTTCCGCTGCTCTGTCGAACCTCTCGAAGGCCGCGCGCTCCTGGCCACCCTGGGGCTTGATTCGGCGACCATTCGACCCGACGGCCGAATCGTCGAGCTCGTCTTCTCCGGACCGCTCGTCGATCCCGTCGGCCTGCCCGATTGGTCGCCCGCCGCAGCCGCCGGACGGCAACTCGTCACCAGCACCGGCGTCGCCCTCGAACCGCTCGGCAGCGTCGTCACAACGGCTGATTCCACCCTGACCTGGACCACCTCCTTCCTCGTCGCCGATCCCACCCAGGTCCTCGTCTATGGCGCGGATCCGCTCACGCTCTCCGGAGCCGCCGGCCTGTTCGATGACGGCTCGGGAAACCAAACCGCCGCCCTCAACGCCGCGCCGGTCGTCAACCGCTCGCTGGTCGACGCCGATGGTTTCACCACCGACCAGTTCCAGCGCGGCAACGGCGGCGTCACCCTCTATGTCTCATCGACCTACGGCAACGACGCACGGGGCTTCAACCAGGCCCAGAACCCCGCCACTCCCCTGCGCAGCCTGCAACTCGCGTTCAACATGCTCCGCGACTCGGGCCAAAACGGCCGCGGCGCCGCCATACGCTTGCTCCGCGGCGACATCTTTACCGGCGACGCCAAGATGACCGTCAGCGGTCAGGATCGCGACCACCCCTTCGTCCTCGAGGATTACTGGCAGAGCTACGGCGACGGCCGCGCCGATCCCAAGTCCCGCCCCATCATCCGATCAAACATGAAGCTCTACCAGAACGACGGCCTCTCCGCCGAATACGGAGCTTCCGGCACCAGTACCATGGATCACGTGGTGATCCGCCGGCTTCAATTCGATATCATCGGACGATCCAACAGCGACACTGCGGGCACCGGCCTCAAAGTCTGGATGGCCGGCACCAACTGGACCGTCGACGACAGCGTATTCGACGACTTCCGAAGCGGTATCGGCATCGCCGATACCAGCAAAGCCCGGATCAGTGATTTCACCATCCTTCGCTCGATCGTCACCGATTCCCACTACAACGGCGTCGGCCCGGAGATCAACAACGCCCACTCGCAGGGCCTCTACGGCACCAAAGTCGACAACCTGCTCATCTCCCAGAGCACCTTCGACCGCAACGGCCGCACCACCAGCAATTATGGTGGACGCAATATCTACTCCCACAACATCTACATCCAATCCGACAGCGGACTCGCCACCATCTGGGGAAACATGATCCGCGGCGGTGGTTCGCACGGCGTGCAGATGCGCTCCGGCGGCATCCTCGCTTACAACTACATGGCGCGCAACGCCATTGCCTCGTTCATTGCCTATCCCGGCGGATCGACGACCCACAACATCGTGGAACTGGCCGAAGACATCAACACCCTGGGCCGAGGCTTCGGCGTCAGCCTGATCGGCGACAACATCAACCCGGTCCCCGCCGGAGTCCTCGAATACAACATTCTCGTCAATGAAGTCGGCAAGCAGCCCCGCGCCCTCTACACCGATCAGGGCAAAAACGGCATTCTCAACGGACTCGTCCGCAACAACACGCTCGTCAACGCCGGCTACATCTATAGTGACTCCCAGCTCGCCCCCAACACCGGGCATTCGCTCCGCGTCGAATTGAATCTCGTCATCTCTGGGAGCGACCCCGCTCTCTATGCCAGCCCGACCTCAGGCAGCGACGACTGGTACGACTCGGACCGCAACCTGCTCTACGCCAACAACCCCGACAGCACGTTCGCTTACGTCAAGGGCGGGAATGTCGGCTGGAACAACTGGCTCCAGCAAACCGACACCGAACTGTCGTCGATCCGCGTTGCGCCTCGATTGGTCAGCCCCTATGCGGGCATCGCCGGCTACCTCAGCAACAGCACTGAGACAAGCATCGTCAATCAATTCCGCGAACGCCGTCCGAACATCTGGTCGTCCACCTTCGATGCCCTCGCCATTTATCGCTACTTCGCGACCGCGTATCGACCGACCAATCTCTCCAGCCCTGCCGGCGATTCGTCGGTCTTCTATGGAGCCGTCGACCCTCGGCTCTCGGCCCCCGACCTCATCGCTGCCAGCGACAACGGTGTGAGCAACTCCGACAACATCACCAGCGTCGACCGCAACCTCACATTCGCCATCGGCAGCACCGCCGAGAAGACGAACGTCGAGCTGTGGCGGGGCAATCTCAGAGTCGCCACCCGGCCCGGAGGTGGTGGCCTGTCTCAGTTGGTCGACCCGGGTCCCGTTGCCAAGGGCACGTATGATTACACGATCCGCCAGGTCGACGGCGCCGGCAATCGCCTGGTCAGCCCGCCGATCACGGTCACGATTGGCTCGGCAAGCGATGATCCACCGCCACCGCCACCACCTGCTCCTCCGTTGCAAGCCGCCGCGCCCGCCCCGCCCGACCTGGCCGGCCAGAGCGACACCGGACTCAGCAACTCGGACAACATCACCAAGATCTCCAAGAATCTCATATTCTTGATTGGTGCCACCTCCGCGGATTCGACCGTCGAATTGTGGCGCGGCGATCTTCGAGTGGCCTCCAGCTCAGGCGGGCCCGCTCTGACCAACCTGATCGATCCCGGCCCCGTGCCCGATGGCACTCATGCGTACACGATCCGTCAGGTCAACGCCGACGGGGCCTGGGCTGGTAGCACGCCGACCCGCGTCACCGTGGATACGATCCGCCCCACCACTCCGCCAGCACCCGACCTGATTGCTCAGAGCGACACCGGCGTCAGCAGCTCCGACAACATCACCGGCAATCGCTCGCCCGAATTTCTCTTGACCACATCCGAGCCGGATTCACTCGTCGGGCTGGTCCGCCGGCCCTTGGGCTCGAACGAGGGCTTCCGATGGTTCGCTACCCGGATCGGCTCCGGCATGGTCACCGAACCGGGTCCGCTCGCCGACGGCTCGTATGAATACAGTACGATCGTCATGGACGTGGCAGGCAATTACAGCTCCCGAAGCCTCGTTCTGATCGTGACCATTCAGAGCGATAGCGCCGGCGGCTAGTCCGAAAAGCAACAACCCGGGGAAAGGCGCTTGCATGGACGCAAGGGTCTGGAAGATATTCTAAACTCATCGGCGAGGCCCCTGCCCCGCCTGTTTGAGACGACCGGGCCGGCACCCGTCGGCCCGGTCTCATTTGTTTACCCGCTCGGGCGGAATGCTCCTGGGTCATTCTCGGAAGCGCCTCGCCGGAAGGATTTCTTAAGTTCATGCTTGGTCTCAATGCCTGGATCACTCTGGGCGTCCTCGCACTCCTGCTTTTCGGACTGATCCGGGACAAGCCCGCCGATGTTCTGTTCGTTGGCGCGATCGTCCTGCTCGCCTTGTTCCGGGTGATCACGCCCAAGGACGCGTTCGGCGGCTTCGCCAACGAGGGGATGCTGACGGTCGCGGCGTTGTTCGTCGTCGCCGCCGGCCTCAGCGAGACTGGGCTGATGGAGTACGTGGCCGATCGGTTGTTCGGCCGAGTCCAGTCGGAAACGGCAATGCTGGTCCGCCTGGCCGTGATGCTGGTCACCGTTTCCGCCTTTCTCAACAACACCCCGATCGTGGCCATGATGGTCCCCGTGGTGATTACCTGGTGCCGCCAGCGCCAAATTTCGCCGTCGCGGCTGCTGATGCCGGTCTCGTTCCTGGCGATCATG
Source organism: Isosphaeraceae bacterium (assembly GCA_041750675.1). Lineage (GTDB taxonomy): Bacteria > Planctomycetota > Planctomycetia > Isosphaerales > Isosphaeraceae > BPJS01. Next base: position 4,912 of record JBGSYY010000165.1, read on the forward strand.
GGCGGCTGCTGCACGCTGATTGGCACGAGCACGAACCTGGTGATGCAGGGTCTGATCATCAAGAACAATCTCCGGCCGATGGCGTTGTTCGAGATGAGTCAGGTCGGCATCCCGTGTGCGATCGCCGGAGTTGTCTACCTGCTGACGATCGGCCGCAGGCTGCTGCCCGATCGCAAGGACCTGATCGAACAGCTTGGCGACAGCCGTCGTGAGTATCTGGTGGAGATGGTGGTGCAATCCAGCTGCCGCCTGATCGGCAAAACGGTCGCTAATGCCGGATTGCGACACCTGGAGGGCCTGTTCCTGATCGAGATCGACCGCGACGGTACCTGTATCGGGCCTGTGGAGCCTGACGAGGTGATTCAGGCGAAGGACCGTCTGGTCTTTACCGGGGTTGTCAGCACGATTGTCGACCTGGAGAAGATCGCGGGCCTGGTGCCGGCGGCCGACGCTACCTATGAGATCGATCCCGCGCGGCGGCGGGGCCGCCAGCTCTGCGAGGCGGTGATCAGTCCCAGTTCGCCACTGGTCGGCCGCACGGTCCGCGCGGCCGACTTTCGTACTCTCTATGACGCCGCCGTGGTGGCCGTGCATCGCAACGGAGCGCGGCTGACCAACAAGGTCGGCGATGTTGAGATGCGGCCGGGTGACACGTTGCTGTTGCAGACCGGTCAGAACTTCTCGCGGGTCTTCCGCAACAATCCGGACTTTTACCTGGTAAGCGACGTGCCTGAATCGCGGCCATTGCGCCGCGACCGCGCGTGGATCGCCGGCGTTATCTTCGCCTGCCTCGTCGCGGCAATGGTTGTTGACGATAAGCGGATCTTGATCTACGCGTTCCTGGCGGGCGGGCTGATGGTGGCGACCCGCTGCATCTCGATTGCCGAGGCGCGGCGGTCGGTCGATTGGAGCGTGCTGGTGGCGATCGGGGCGTCGTTCGGCATGGGGGCGGCACTTGAGCAATCGGGGGTTGCGAAGGCGTTCTCGGGGAGCCTGGTTTCGGTCGTCCGGACGCTGCCGACAGGCGGCAACGAGACGATTCTGGCCGTGGCTGTGCTGGCGGCGGTCTACTTCGCGACGATGACGCTCAATGAGCTGGTGAGCAACAACGCGTCGGTGGTGCTGGCGTTTCCGTTTGCAATGGAGACGGCGCGGGCGTTGGGGGTCGACTCACGGCCGTTCATCATGGCGGTGGTTTTGGCGGGATCGCTGGCGTTCGCCTCGCCCATTGGCTATCAGACGCACATGATGGTGTATGGTCCGGGCGGCTACCGGTTTAACGACTTCATGCGAGTTGGGATTCCGCTGAACCTGCTGATGTGGGTGATCGCGGTGACCTTGATTCCGATCGTCTGGCCCTTCTGAGAGGCTATCCGGCAACTCTCTCACATCGTAAGTTACTATCAGTTCAGGAGGTCCGATTCCCACACCGGCAACCAGGATGCCCCGATGCGTAAACCCTACCCCTCCGACATGTCCGACGATCAGTGGGCGATTCTCGAACCCCTGATCCCCGTCCCTCCCACGGGGAGGCCCCGCACGGTCCACATGCGCGAGGTTCTCAACG
>JBGSYY010000166.1:0-4119 GCA_041750675.1 Isosphaeraceae bacterium
GACGGGCCGTGAGCCTCGCGGGTGGCCGCGGTTGCTTCAACCGCGGTCGCGCAGCGATAAGAGGGTGCGCCTCGAAGCGCATCGTACCAGCGAGGTGCAAGTCCTCGCCGCAGTGACCTGGCACTGCGTAGCTGAAGGTCACTGCGTCGCCGCGAGGCGGGGTGGGGAGCAACCGGAAGCGAACGACCAGTCCGCAACGCACGTGAACTCGATTCGGCCTCCTGTCATGGCGAGCCTCCCCTCTAATGGCGAAGCCCAAGTGACGCACGATCCGGAAACGGATGACCCGCACCCTGGTGCGTGGTCCGGTAAGCCCGGCGCAGCCAACCCAGCAATCGCGTCGGGATGGCAGGGGGTGATTGGAGGCGGAATGGTCCGAAGGTGCGATGACGTGAACGAGGGAGACCTGGACGATCTTGAGCGGGTGTTCATGCTCGACCGAGCCGAAGAGCCCATCGTCCAGGAGTCAGAGCGTCCGTAGTAGCGGGGAAGCCGGGTAACGCCGGTGGAGCCAAGGGACGCAGGAAGGTGGAGACGTTATGTCCAAGCCGACGGAAGACCAACCGGAGCCAGTGTCCGCAAGGGCTAAACAATCCGGAGAGGTTCTGGGCCGCTGGTCCTGGACCGAACCGACGGTCTGGACGAAACGGATGTTGACGGCCCTCGAAACGGGGGTCAAAGGAGCAATGTGGTTCAGCCTGATCGACAAGGTCTACCAGGATGAGACGCTGCGAGCGGCGTACCGCAAGGTGGCGGCCAATCACGTCGCAGCCGGCGTGGATCACGTGTCGATCCCGATGTTCGCGGAGGATCTGGAAGCGAACCTGGAAGCCCTCGGTGCTCACCTGCGAGCGGACACGTACCGCCCGCAACCCATTCGCCGGCACTTCATCCCCAAACCGGGGAGCCGGGAAGAACGACCGCTGGGGATTCCGACGGTGCGCGACCGGATCGTTCAGACGGCGCTACGCATGGTGCTGGAGCCGATCTTCGAGCGTGAGTTCGCCGTGCACAGTTACGGCTTTCGGCCCCGTCGGGGCTGCAAGGACGCCCTGCGCCGGGTGGACGAACTGCTCAAGTCCGGCTACACGCACCTTGTGGACGCCGATCTGAAGAGCTACTTCGATACGATCCCACACGACCGCCTGATGGCCCTCATCGGCCAGAAGGTGTCGGACGGACGCGTGCTGACCCTCATCGAGCGGTTCCTCAAACAGGGCGTCCTCGACGGCCTGCGCGAGTGGACCCCCGAGGCGGGTAGCCCCCAGGGCGCGGTGATCAGCCCGCTACTGAGTAACATCTACCTCAACCCCCTGGACCACCAGATGGCCCGGGAAGGGTTCGAGATGGTGCGTTACGCGGACGATTTCGTGATCCTGTGCCGAAGTGCCGCCGAAGCGGCCCGCGCTTTGGAATGCGTGCGCGACTGGACGGCCCATGCCGGCCTGACCCTGCACCCGACCAAAACGCAAATCGTCGACGCGCGGGAAACCGGCTTTGACTTTCTAGGCTACCGGTTCGAGGGAGGCACACGTCGCCCCCGTACCAAGAGCCTGACGAAGTTCAAGGACACGATCCGCGCCAAGACGAGGCGCAACTCCGGCAAGAGCCTCTCCGCCATCATCGCCGACGTCAACCGAACCCTACGCGGCTGGTTTGAGTACTTCAAACACAGCCATTCGTGGACGTTCGAGCCTCTGGACCGCTGGATCCGGCGGCGTTTGCGCAGCCTGCTGCGCCGACGCCTGGGACTGAGCGGCCCCAGTCGTGGCGCGGATAGCTTCCGCTGGCCCAACCGCTTCTTTGCCGAGCACGGGCTGTTCCGCTTGAGAGCCGCCCACGCCCTGGCCTGTCAATCCTCTTCGAGGTAAGACCACCAACCGGAGAGCCGGATGCGGGAAATCCGCCCGTCCGGTTCGGAGGGAGGGGGAGCTCAAACCAATGAGCCCTCCCTACCCCTATTCAATGCTCGCAGGGCGACATCCGGGAAATCCGGTTTCAATTCACCGTTTCCACCACAGACTTGGTGTGATCCTCCGATAGTCCACGCCCCCGCCCCGATCTTAGCGGGTTGGACGAAGCTCGGCGATGGTGATACATTGGGTCTACAATGTATGGACCTGGAGGACACCGCGATGATCAAGAAGCTGACCAAACACGGCAATAGCCTGGCGCTCGTCATCGACAAGCCCGTCCTGGACCTGCTCAAGATCGACGCCGACACGCCCCTGGAGATAACGACCGACGGTCAGGTCCTTGTCATCGCCCCCGCCATCATCGACACGGGGCGGAAAGCCAAATTCCAGGCCGCGCTCGAGAAGACGAATCGCCGGGACGGCAAGGCTCTGAAGCGGCTCGCCGAGTAACCGATGGCCACGACGTTTCTCACGCTCGACGAGGTCGTGGAGATTCATCGCGACCAGATCGACCGCGGGTGGCCCCGTTTGTCTTCAAACGGTTTGGCCGAGCCACAAGAGGTCAGCAGCGGCCTCCCCCCAAATCGTAGCCGCATTGACCGATAGCCAAAGGCACGCCCGCCGACCGTTTCCGTCGTACCCGGCCGACGGCTCCTTGGCAACTCGATCCCTCTATTCCACAACACCAAGAAGCCCTCAATCTCGCCCCAACCTGCCCGACCCGACGTTCGCGCGCCCATTTCCCGACGGACGTCAACGCCGGAGCGACACGAACCCGAGACTTGCCACACCCGCGGTCCTTCCCGTCAAACTCAACCCAATCCACGGAACCAAACCTTCGCGCGCACAATTCCCACGCCGAGCCAACCCCAACAAGGAAGTCGCCCGACCTCAATCTCCGCCAATCCTGCCCGACCCGACGTTCGCGCGCAGAAATCGCGAACTCTGGTCTGTCCACTTGCCGCGATCAAGCACGTGGCTGCCAGGTCGGCGCATCTCGGCTTGCGTCCAATCCGGCAGGCACCTCAACGGGCTCCCCGAGGATTCTCTAATGACCGATATAGAGAAACCGCTTGAGACGAGCGGCCCTGACGTCCTGCCACCGATGTCGGAACCTCAATCACCCCGCCCGGCAGGTCAGCCGCTTCCTCGGCGGGTGAATCACCTGGCTGATCCGCGCCACCAGCGGATTCTCCATCATCAGATAATCTCGCCCCCGCAGCCGAATCCCCTCGTGCCGCGTATTGCCGCCCATCACCAACTCGCGAATCGACGCCAGTTGCGTGTCCATCACCGTCGTCAGCCCATACAGCCGCCCAAAAGGCGGAATCGCACCACGCTCGCAATCCCCGAAGATCCGGCTGACATCCCCTTCACTCGCCAGCGCCACACCCGACACACCAAGCACCTCACCCAGCCGCTCCGGGTCCACCCGGTGCGTCGCCGGCACCACGGTCAATACATAACCTGAGTCGGTCTGAAACAACACACCCTTCGCCACTCGTGACCCAGTTACATGGATGCTCTGAGCCAGCCGCGCCGCCGACACCGTCGGTCGATGCAGCAACGCCACGAACGGAACATTCCGATTGCGCAGATACTCTCGGATGCTCATCGACGCCACCCCAGCTTTCGCACAGCTCTCAGTGAAGCCTTCCTCTTGGTTGCATTGGTAATATACAACCTTTGGGAAAAATGGGAAATTTATCTTGTTCGGCTCTGGATGGTGCCGATTTCCCGGTCGGGCTGAATCTTCCGGCCCAACCCTGCCGCATCCCTTTCCCGCGCTTTTGGCACGATCGCGACCCCCCGCACGCATCGGCCTCAATCCCATCATTTGGGGCTAGTCTGGCGGCCTCCCCCGACGAATAATAACGTTTGGAGGTTCGTGCTGGCGGACGAGATGATCGCTCCGGGGTTCTTTCGAACTCCGGGGAGGAAAGTCCGGACTCCACCAGGCCGCGATGGTGGGTAACGCCCACCGCCCGCAAGGGTAGGGAAAGTGCCACAGAAAATAGACCGCCGATTCGCTCGGATTTCGGTCCTTCGGGTCGGTAAGGGTGAAACGGTGAGGTAAGAGCTCACCAGCAGGCCGGGTGACCGGCCTGGCTCGGCAAACCCCATCGGGAGCAAGACCAAAGAGGGGAGAAGTCCCGCCCTTCCCCGATCGTTTCGGCGATCTCGCGACGGCGGGCGCGAGTCG
>JBGSYY010000167.1:0-7737 GCA_041750675.1 Isosphaeraceae bacterium
TATTCCATCCTGCTGGGGCTGCACACCGGCATCCAGCGTTGCTCCGGGGCGTTGGCCTTGCTCGGTGCGTTCGGCCGGTTGCACTTCGGCTCGATCAAGGGCCTGGCGATGGCGCTGGTCATCGCCTCAGCGGCGTTCGGGCCGCTGCCACTCGCCTTGGCGAAGGACTACCTGGGCCGCTACGATCTGGTGCTGGCCGCCATGACGGTGCTGCCGGTCGTCTCGGCCCTCGCGGTCTGGACCGCCCGCCCGCCGCGGCATCCCGGCGAAAGCCCCGAGAGTGTGGCGCATTGATCCGCCTTCGTCGCGGTTCTTGTCGTGAGAGCTTATTGACCTTCAGCGTGTTCCGTTCCTCCAGGCCTTGCCCCAAGTCATCCCCGCGCAGGCGAGGATCCAGTGTGCTCGCTGCTTCCCCACAGTAATCCCCGCCTGCGCGAGGATGACAAGAGCGGAACCAAGAGGGTCGATTCCATGTCCGACAACCCATCGCTCGCGGACGCCGAACGCGTCCTGAAGGACCTCGAAAAGGAGATCCTGGCACGCATCGAGGCTGCCGGGGAAATGACGAATGCACCCGTGATGGACTCGGCCGTTGGTCGGCTGACGTACATCGACGCCTACCAGCAGCAGCAGGTCGCGCTGCATGGCCGCCGGCAGCTCGAAACCCAGCTCGAATCGGTCCACAACGCCCTCAAGCGCGTTCAGGACGGGACGTACGGCGTCTGCGCGTCCTGTGAGAAGCCGATCCCGCCCGGCCGTCTGGAGGTCATGCCCGAGACGCCCTTCTGTGTCGAGTGCCAGGCGCGAATCGTACGCTAGGCCGTAGGCTGATGCGTCCGGTTCATTCGGCCTTGAGCTTCGCCATCTCCGCTTCGACGGCCTGAAGCTCGGCGCGGATTCGCTCCGGCTCGCCCGGGTCGTCGGCCTGCCGGGTCGCCCCGGAGAGCTGGAGTTGCAGTTTCTCGCGCCGCTTCTTGAGGACTTCCAGCCGCTTCTTGGCCTTGCCCATCATCGTGTCGGATCCGGATCAAATTGATTCGCCCTGAGTCGTCGGGACCAGGTGTCCGCAACCGCCCACGGCGGACGAAAGGTTTATGTTATCAGGTGCGGGGGCATACGCGAGGGGATCACCCCACGTTCTGGCGGCCGGGTGGCGATGGCCCCGCCCGGAAGGTGATGAGCCGCCGCCGGCCACAAAGACATGCCAGGCCCCGCCACCCTGTTGCCCGACTTGGTCATCTGACCCTCTCCCGAAGGAGAGGGGAAAGGAGGATCACGCCAGCTTGAACTGCCGCACATACGACAGCGCGATCAGCGCAAACGCTGTCACCAAATTCGGATTGCCCTCCATGAACCGATCCGCCGGGTTCACCCACGCGCCTTCGTCGTTCTGCCGCTTTTCGAGAGCGGCGACGAGGTCGGCGCGCCAGTCGTGCGCCGTGCCGTCGACGTCGCTGAAGGTCGGCTGGCCCAGGCTGTTCATCACCTTGGCGAACGCCTGATAGTAGTAATACAACCCCTGCTGGCCGATGCCCGGGTTCTCCTCGACCGAGTAATTGCGCCGCATGTAGTCGAGCGCGGCCTTGACGCGCGGGTCGTCCGGCGTAAGCCCGGCGTAAACCAGGCTCTTGAAGCCCGCATACGTCATGCTTCCATACGACCGCAGGCCGCCGCCCTCGGCCTCGCCGGCCATGCTCTGGCCGCCCTTGGCGGGGGTGTAAATGAACCCGCCGTCGTTGACCATCGCCGCCCACGGCTGATCGTTGAACTCGCTCTGCCGGTTCTGACATCGGGAGACGAAGGCGATCGCCTTCTTGAGCGCGGGATCATCGGCGGGAAGGCCCGTCTCGCGCAGGGCTTCGATCATGAACGTCGTGTTCGAGAGATCGGGTCGGTTGTTGCTGCCCCCGTAGCCCGCGCCGCCGTAATACATATCGTCGGGCGTCTTGCCCTCGCCCTCGTCCCACTGCATCCGCTTCAAAAACGCCTGCCCCCCCTTGATCTGCGGCGTGAATCGGCCGCTCGCGTTCGCCTCATTGAAGGCCATCAGCGAAATCGCGGCGGTGTAATTCGCGTGCGGGCCTTCCACCTCGCCCTCAGGCTTGATGAACGGCTCGATAAACGCCAGACCCTTCGCAACCATCGGCTCGGCCGGCGTGACCAGCTTCGTCTTGAGCAGCCCGGCAATCACCAGGGCGGTGATCCCCGGCTCGTTCCGCGAGGTCGACCAGCCGCCGTTCTCCTCCTGACGGCCCCGCAGGAAGGCGACGCCCTTGCGCATCAAGGTGTCGGCGCGGCCGCTGATCGGGTCGACCTGAGCCGCCCAGACCGGCCGCCAGGCCGTCGCCAAGGCAGCGGCGGTTCCGGTCATCCGCAGAAACTCGCGTCGGGTTCGGCTCGGCATCTCGGTATCCCTTGGCTTGGTGGAAACTCCGTTCGCGCTCGCTCGTGGGACCATCACGATCTCAGATTATAGCGACCAGTCGAGCGACGATGGCCCAGTTCGCCCACGTCACCGACTTTCCTCGGCCCCCGCGAACCGCTCCACCAAGAACGGCGCGACCGTCGGTTCCCACAAACCCGCCGCCGCAGCGAAATCGACGGCCATCGGCCGAATCGTGAGCGGCGTCTCGACCGGCGGCTTCGTCGTCACGGCCGGATTCAACGGAATCTGCCCGCTCGGCCCCATCGCCAATGCCGACTCCACCTCCGCCCCAATCACATACGCCGCCAATCGCTCGGCCGCCTCGGGATGCGGCGCGCCCTTGATCCGCGCGATCGTATTGGGGATGAACAGCGTGCCCAGCGCATCGTCGCCGTCCTGGTCGGGATAGACGATCACCACCGGGCTACCGGCGTTGATCTCCGCCAGCGCGTCATCCGTGTCGGTCAGCCCAAACGCGAGCCGACCGGCCGCGACCTCGGCGGCCACCCGCCGATTTCCTGAAAGAATCCTGATATCATTTGCTTTCAATGCGTCGAAAAACGCCTTCGCCCGTTCCTCGCCCCACGCGGCGAACAAGCACGCCGCATGCGTGGCCGTGGTGCCGAACAACGGCTTCGCTAGCCCGATCCGGCCCTTCCAGCGCGGGTCGGCGAGATCCCGGATCGAACGCGGGCGATCCGCCGGATCGGCCAGCGTCTCGCTATTGACGATCAACACCCGCGCCCGCGCCGCGAAGCCAAACCAAAGGCCATCCGCATCGCGATACTGGCTCGGAATGGCGTCGCCGCCGTCCGGGCGCATCGGCTCCAGCAACCCGCGCCGGGCGAGCCGCAACGTGTTCAAAATCTCGTTGTTCCAGAACAAGTCGCACTGCGGCGCGGGTGCCTCGGCGACAATTCGCCCGGCCAATCCGAACGACTTTGTGCTCTCGGCATCGAAAACCGGCAGCACCTCGACCCCCTCCTTGCGGCCATAAATCCGCAAGATCGGCTGCGAAAACTCGCGGTCAAGCGCCGCGTAAACGACGACAGGGCCGCCCTCGGAAGGGTTCGCGGCGGGGAGCTTCGGAGCCTTCGCGGTGTCGGTCCCGCAGGCCGTCGCCGCCAACAGCATCGCGGTCGCGACGAGGACGCGGGCGGAAGGGCACGGAAGGCTTCGAGTCGGTCGCGCAGTGGTTACCATTTCGTTCGGAATCCGCCTGGCGGTACGGTTTGTGACCAGAAACCCGACGATCAGCGATTGACGGTCAGGTTCTTGCCTGCTGGTCTTGATTTTCCCTCAGGGTGGCACGGAACGCCGATCATCATCATAGGGCGATCGCGGTCGGTCGTCAGGGTTGAGGGTCGGTCGGTGGGATCGCGCCCCGATCGCTGATGCGGCTGCCATGAACGGTCAGCCCACGGATCTCGCCGCGGAACTGCCGGTCGTAGCCGTTTCCCTGCATGGTTCGGTTGAAGTTGCCGACCGCGATCGGGCCGCTGGTATTCGCCACCGGGCCGACATTGTAGGTGTTGCGACGATCGAGAGAGACCGCCGCCTCCAGATCGGGTTCCGCCATCGGCCCGCTGAAGTACCAGGCCACGTTGTCGTGGGCCTGGGTCGCGTCGTAGGTCACTGTGAAGAACGTCCATTTTCCGGTGACAAGCCGACCCGGCGCGCTGTCGTTGTTCACACCGTCGGGCCAGGCGTTGACCGCCAGCCGCAAACGGCCATCGGCGTGATGCACCAGATCGATCCCCGCCGCGTTCCCCTCAGGGTGAAGAAAATTCGATTCCCACCGCTACCGGTCGTCAATTCGCTCGGTTTCAGCCAGCCGCTGATGGTGAACGAGCGAAGCCCGCAAAGTGGCTCCGGCGCTTTTCTCGGACTCGACTCGCCCCCAGGGCTCCCCGGCCGGAAGCGTGAAGCCGCCAGCCTCGGAACGTCGCGCGGTCCCATGCAGCGTCAGACCGGCCGTATCCTCACCCGGGCCGAAGCCGGCGCGAATCAGCGGATCATGAGAATCGTGGTCGACCAGCACGTTGAGAGAGCCTCGGGCCGTGCCGCCCTGGTCATCAGTGACGGTCAGGCTGACCGCATAAACGCCCGGCTTCGTGAAGGTATGCGAGGGTGATGCCTCATCACTCGTCGCGCCGTCGCCAAAATCCCAGGTCACGCGATCCGTCGAGCCGCTCTGGAACTCGACCCTCAGCGGCGCGATACCTTCCGTCACCGAGGCGGCGGGCTGGGCGATCGGTCGCAGCCGTTCCCCCGGCGAGTAACGAGTGAACCGGAAGACCCGGTCCTCCGCCGTGGCCGCGACGGTGAATGGACCCGCGTTCGCCGTACCTTCCGCCCGTTCGGTCATGGCCCACGGGTCGAGCGAATCGACCTTCCACGGGCCGCTCTCAGGCAGATTCACGGAGTCAGACTGCCCGGCCAGGCAATACACCAGAGTGTACTCGCCGGCCTTGCCGAGTTGGTAACGCCCCTTGTCGTCGCCCAGAGGCTGGAGCTCATCAAAGGCCGGGGCCGTCTTCATGAAGTCCTTCAGCCACTGAATGCGCTTCGGGCTTTCCCCATGCAGTACGCCGCCCTTGGACCACCACAACACGTCCTGGGGATGCCGATAGGTCTCGCCATGGCCGACGTAACATCCCCCCATCGTGCCGAGCCAGAACCGCTGCGTCATTTCCCGTGCGGTCAGGTTGCCCCATCCTTGCGGAACATCACCTTCGTATCGGCATTCGTCATAAATGACGGGCTTCTGATACGTCTCGCGAAAACGAATGCCTGCCTCCATCTCGGAGGTCTGAAGGCTCGCGTGCGTCACCCACGCCTTCGTGTGGTCATACCAGTCCCGGCCATTATGAATGCCGCGCATGCGATGATGAGGGTCCTCGTTCGCGAGAATCGAAAAGAACCGATCCCAGTCGTCGATCGACTTCACTCCCGCGTCGCGGACCTCGGCCCCACTCATGAAATCGTACTCGTTGGCCAGCGACCACCAGACGTTGCGGAAGGCCGAGAGTCGCGCAATGCAGTAGCGCAGGTAACGGTCGTCCTCCGCGTCGCTCATCACCTTGAAGCCCCAGCGATCGTACGGATGCCAGAGGATGAGGTCCGCCTCGATGCCCAGCCGCTGCAAATCCAGGATGCGGCCCTCAAACTGCCGCCAGAACTCCGGGTCCGGCTGCGCCAAGTCAAACGTCCCGTTCGCCGTCTTTTTGAAGGCGAACCGCTCCGGCTCATTCTTGTTGTAAAGGTAATCCTTCGGAAAGACGCAGAAGCGAATCTTGTTGAACGGCGACGCCGCGAGCGTCTTCAGCGTTTGCTCCTGCATCGCCGCCGGTTGATGCGTCCAGGCGTAGCAGGTCGTGCCGAACTGGTGATAGGGCGTCCCGTCCGCGTATCGCAAGTAGAATGTCTTGAAGACCTCGATGGGGCCGTGGTTGTCGCCGCTCGCCGGCAGGGCCTGGAAGGAACCGGTCTTGCCGTTCAGGGCCGCCACCTCGCTGGTCGTGCGAAAGGTCCACGCGCCGGTTCGCGGCGGACTGAATCGGACCCGATAGGTTTCGCCGCCGTCCCAAAAGCCAGGGACCACAATCGAGTCGTCCCCTTGCGTGAAGGTTGCGGAGAATCGCACCTCCATCGGCGAGCCGGCGGGTGCCGCCGCCTCGTAGCTCGCCTCGAACACCCCCCAACGCTCGACCTCCGTGGGCGTTTCGGCCCTCAAACACGGCGACGCGGCTCCCCAGACAAGCAGAAACGCGAGACCAACAGCCGAAAATCGAGCGTTCATCGGGGTAGTCCTCTCCGGTCTTGGGATCGCGGCCTCGCACCCCCCGGAAGACCGGGAGAGACGACTCACGGAATGCGCGGCACATGAAATTGCAGAGTATTCGCCCCGCCCGGATAAGTTCCTCCTAGATTCTGGCGGATTCTCACCATATCCTCAGCCGGATGAAGAGTTTCGACGCATCGCGACCGGAATTCGCCCCGTACGGGCTGACGTGCGAACGATGGACGCAGGTCCCGATGGCTCGGGCGGATCGACACAACGAAGTCGAGCTGAACTTGCTCGTCTCCGGGTCGCTCACCTATCTGCTGGGCGGCGACCGGATCCGCATCGAGGCGGGGAGCCTGGCCGCGTTCTGGGCGGCGATCCCGCATCAGATTCTCGAGCAAGAGACCGAGGGGCCGGCCGCGGAGTACTTCGTCGTGACCATCCCGCTCGCCTGGTTCCTCCAGCTCCCGCTTCCATCCGGTTTTGTCCAGCCCATCCTCCGGGGCGGGGTCGCCCGCGAGCGCGACGCCACGCGGTTCCGGCAGGATGTCGAGTGGTTTGGACAATGGGCAACGGACCTCAACAGCCCCAGGATCGAACTACGCCGCGCGTCGATCCTGGAAATCGAGGCTCGACTTCTCAGAATGGGCGCGGCCGCCGCCGAACTCGCGCCGGCTCCCGAGGCTGGTTCTTCCCCATCGCATCCTTCGGGCGAACGCGAGCTGGGTAAGGCCGAGCAGATGGCCCGCTACATCGCCCAGAATTACACCTCGGCACTCTCGGTCGATGGAATCGGCAGGGCGGTCGGCCTGCACCCCGGCTATGCGATGACCCTCTTTCGCAAGGCATTCGGGATGACCCTGGTGACGTGCATCAACCAGCACCGACTGACGCACGCTCAACGCCTCCTGACCACGACCAATCAGCAAATCCTGTCGATCGCCTTCGACTCGGGGTTCGGTTCGCTGAGCCGCTTCAACGACGCCTTTCAACGCGCCATCGGCTGCACCCCTCGCCAGTATCGCTCGAAGCATCAGACCGGCTCTGCGACAGCGCGACCGCAAAGCTCCTCCTGACCCCGGCCCCTGATCCGAGCCGCTCCGTTCGCTTCCCGATCCCGCGTCGAGCCCCTCTGATGGCCTGCCCGACGGTATCCCTTCGCCCCATCCCCGATCCCAGGGCGGAACCGTGGTTCCCGAGAGGACACTCGAGCCGGACAAAGGGTCCAGCCGACCTTGAAACGAGGCGATCACAGTCCCCGCTCGCGGCAAACCGCGGGATTTCGGCCTGTTCACCCGAGCCGGCCTGTGATACTCCAGACAGAGTTGTTCGGACGCTTCGGCCCGCGCATCGGGGAGACTTCCCCGGTGTGGGTGGCCTTCAGACGCCCGAGTACGGCTCAGGGACGGGCCGGAGGTGAGTTCTTGGAAGAGCGGACGCGGAATCGCGAGCCGGACCATCGTCGTCATGTTGGGACGCCCCGCTGGGGCCGCTTCGGCCGACCCCTCCCCGGCGACGCCACCTC
>JBGSYY010000168.1:0-3078 GCA_041750675.1 Isosphaeraceae bacterium
GCGAAGGCCGCGAGCTGGCCGGTCGTGATGCGGCCGGCGAAGGCCCAGCCGCAGGCGGCCCCAAGCAGAAGCGGGCCGAGATGGTAGATGACCCAGATGTCGAGGTGGGGGTCGCGGTTCCAGCCGTACACGGAGGCCAGGGCGAGAGGCGCCGAGACGGCGAGCAGCAGGATGCCATCCAGTTTCGGGGAGCGGACAGGGAGTGCGCGGGACAGTGAGTGATGGGTCAACATCAACAGATAAAAGAGCAAGGCGAACTGGAAGTCGATCGCGAGATACCAGAAACCGGCGGAAAGGCCCCCGAGGCCGAGGATGTCCTGCAGGAAGACGGCGTGGACCAGAAGGGACTCGCCGCTGAGACGATCGAAGAGAGGAAAGGCGGCACGCCGCGGGGGCGCAATCGCCCAGAGGGCGAGCAGGTACGCGATCGCCGTGAGGTAGGGAAAGCCGATGCGGACATAGCGGCGAGCCGCGAAGCGGACAAAGCCGGACGGCACGACCGGGGCGCGGCCGAGCGCCAGCGCGGTGACGAAGCCGCTGATCACGAAGAACACCTGAACGGCGAGGCGGCCAAATTCCCAGAGCCAGTCCAGGATAAACGGCAGGATGTCGTCGGCAAGATCGGGCAGGGCACCGTAGGTGCAGAGGTGATGTGCGGCGATGGTGAGGGCCGCCAGGCCACGGAGAACGTCGAGGCGCTGGAGACGCGTGGGTGCGAGATTCGAGGCCCCAGGGCTGGCCAGGGCCGATCGCGAATTCCGCCGGTTGTCCTCCACAGAATTGGCGTGGCCATGAGAGCGCGATGCAGGCAAGTTCAACCTCATTCCGGCCAACCACCGGTACACCATCCCCGTGCCCCTCGATTCCTACTATTTATACCACCTCGAACGATTGGCACGGCTGAAGCGACTTTCCGGGCGGCCGCCACTCGCTCGGCCGGCGTCTTCGAGGAATCGAAGACGATCCGGCCACTTCGCCCTGCGTGGCCGAGATTCTCGGAAAGAGCAAGCGCTCCGCGGCACGTCTTCAGCGGCGACGGCGACTCGACGGGGCCAGTGGGTCGACCAGCGGTGGAGCTTCCAGGCGGCCGTGGCGGCTGGGCCGGTGTATCGTCTGCTGGGCAAGAAGGACCTGGGGACGGCGGAGTTTCCCGAGGTGGAGATGCCCATCGTCGAGGGCGAGCTGGCCTGGCGGCAGCACAAGGGCGGGCACACGACGGGGCCGAACTGGCCGACGTTTCTGGAGTTCGCGGGGCGATATATTGGGGTGAACCGTGTGCAAAAGGCGGGAAGGACGTGCAGAAAAAGTGATCGCAGGATCCTGCCGGAGAGGAGGAAGTGACGCCGGAGTTCCAGCGGCACGGGATTTCCACGGTTCCCGGCGTTGCGGATCGATCGGACCAGAAGGTTGCTCCGGGCCGCGCGACTGGGACGTAGGGTTTTGGAGTCCATCGAACCACGGCCTGTGGACTTCAGGACGCCCGGAGCTCTTGCCGCACCTCGGCTCTCTGCGGTCGCGACGCAACGAGGGTTTCCACCGCGACCCTCGCACGCTATAATTTGGCTTCATTCCAGGTGTCGAGCAGATCGTGTTCGTCCGGCCGAGTGGGTGAGCTGTTCGGGTCTCCGTCCCTGACCGTGAGCTTCCCGGGAAACCAGGCTGCTTCCGCGGGGATTCGGAAAAGATGGACCGGCATCGATGGCAGACTTCAACATCTCCCGCCAAAAGAATCATTTCGACCTCCTCTCCAGGGAAGCCGACCTGAGCATGCCGCGCCCGCCAGTTTTCGGCGCCGTCTCGCCGGTCACTCCGCCCTAGCACGTCATTCCTCTCCGCTGGCGTAACCGTCCGGCACTCATCAGGACGTCGGGGCCATGCCCCCGCCGCCTGTAAGAGATCGCGCCTGATTTTCCGTGGGCTTTTCCACGCGTGTTCCCCGCGCGACTGGAGGCCGCGACGGTAGACACTCATGTTTTCCCACAGACTTGGATTCAAGGGACATCTTTGGTGAACAATTCTTCTCTTGAGACTCCTTTTTCGGATTCCGTGGCGTCGCTCTCGACCTCGACGGCTGCGGACCCGATCGTGCTCGCGGAAGCGCGACGCCGCCGCACCTTCGCCATCATTTCCCACCCCGACGCCGGCAAGACCACGCTCACGGAGAAGCTGCTGCTTTACGCCGGCTCCATCGACGTCGCCGGCATGGTCCGGGGCCGGCGCAATCAGCGTGCCGTCACCTCCGACTGGATGGAACTGGAACGCCAGCGGGGTATCTCGGTGACGTCGACCGCACTCAGCGTCGACTTCCGCGGGCAACGTATTAACTTGCTCGATACCCCGGGACACGAGGACTTCAGCGAGGACACCTATCGCACCCTGATGGCCGCCGACTGCGCGGTGATGGTCCTAGACGCGGTCAAGGGCGTCGAGTCGCAAACCGAGAAGCTGTTCCAGGTCTGCGCCCGCCGAAAGATCCCGATCTTGACCTTTGTGAACAAGATGGACCGACCCGGGGCCGAGCCGCTGGGGATACTGACCGAGATCGAGCGCGTGCTCGAAATCGGCGCCTCGCCGCTCAACTGGCCGATCTGGAGGGAGCGTGCCTTCCGCGGCCTCTGCGATCGTCGGACCCGACAGGTCAGCATCTTCGATTCGGGCACGAGTGGCTCGCTCGTGGTGCCGACGACCGTCGCGCACCTCGACGATCCCCAGAGCACGCTCCTCACCGAGACCGAACGCAGTGCCCTGCAATCGGAGATGGACCTGCTCGACATCGCCGGCGAGACGTTCGACCACGAGCGCTTCCTCCGTGGCGAGCTGACACCAGTCTTTTTCGGCAGCGCGCTGACGAACTACGGCGTGGCGGCTTTCCTCGACGCCTTCCTCGAGTTAAGCCCACCGCCCGGGCCGCGCCGGGGTGAAGATGGACCAGTCCCGCCTGACCGCGCGGGGTTCGCCGGGTTCGTATTCAAACTCCAGGCCAACATGGACCCGCGGCACCGCGATCAGGTCGCGTTCCTGCGGGTCTGTTCCGGCCGCTTCGAGCGCGACATGACCGTCACCATCGCCCGCAGCGGC
>JBGSYY010000169.1:0-6678 GCA_041750675.1 Isosphaeraceae bacterium
CTGCGAGCGTCGTCGGGCAGGTGGTGGAGCGGCGGGGGGGACTGGCGGTGGTGCTGCGGTGAGCCCAGACGGCATGCCTCACACGCCCTGCGTACCGGGCGGGGTCAATGCGAGTGTTCGGCGATCACGTCGGCAAGGATGTGGTCGAGGGAGCGGGTGGGCTTGTAGCCGATCAGTTTGTGGATCTTGGTGAGGTCGGGAACGCGGCGGTGCATGTCCTCGAAGCCGGCGGTATACGCTTCGCCGTAGGGAACGAGGCGGATCGGGCTTTTGCCGCCGGTGAGCGACTTGACGCGCTCGGCGAGTTGGAGGATCGAGACTTCTTCATGATTGCCGATGTTGAAGACCTGGCCGCGCGATTCGGGGTGGGCCATCAGTGCAACGAGCGCGCCGACGATATCGGCGACGTGGGCGAAGCAGCGGGTCTGGCGGCCGTCGCCATAGACGGTGAGCGGCTCGCCGACGAGGCCTTGTTCGATAAAGCGGGGGATGACCATGCCATAGCGGCCGGTCTGCCGCGGGCCGACGGTGTTGAACAGCCGGGCGACGACGACCGGCAGGCGAGTTTCGTGCCAGTGGGCCAGGGCCAGAAACTCGTCGAGAGCCTTGGCGCAGGCATACGCCCAGCGTCGGGTGGTGGTGGGGCCCATTACGGTGTCGTCGCCCTCGGCAAAGGGTACCTTGGCGCTCTTGCCGTAAACCTCGCTCGTGGAGGTAAGCAGGACGGGGCGTCGGTAGCGGGCGCAGGCGCGAAGGACGACGTCGGTGCCGTTGACGATGGTTTCGATGGTGCGGACGGGCTGGTCGACGACGAGGCGGACGCCGACGGCGCTGGCCAGGTGGAAGACCGTCTGGCAGTCGTTGACGCAGCGTTCGACGATCTCCGGATCGGTCACGTTGGCAACGAGGAGCTGAAAGCCGGCTCGAGCTTCGAGATGGGCGACGTTCTCGAAGCGGCCAGTCGAGAGGTCATCGAGGGCGAGGACGGCATGGCCATCGTCGAGGAGTCGTTCGGCAAGGTGGCTGCCGATAAAGCCGGCACCGCCGGTGATGAGATATTTCATGTTCGGATGGGTGGAGAGGCTCTCGCGAGTGGAACTGGGCCGACGTGACGGAGATCGCGGGGCACATGGGGCGGGATCAGACGTAGATCGTACTGGCGGCCTGGGGTGAGGGGGAACCGAGGACCGCCGTCGCGATCGCGCGGGCGATACGCGAGCCGCCGAGGAACGAGGGTTCGATCGGCGAGATCTCGGAAAAATCGGCCGGGTCATCGCAAATGAGCCGGAGGTCGATCAGGTTGAGGCCGGCCCGGACGCATTCGAAGACAATTACGTCATTCAACAGTGAAAGGCCGGTTCGCGAGACGCGGTCGAGGCCGGGCACGGCGTCGTAAATCGTGCAGGCGGTGGCGGGGAGGGCGGATTCTTGGAGCCGTTTGAGCAGTGATCGGAAGTCGAGCCGAAAGCTGTCTTGAATCTCGGCCAGGCCGAGCAGGGCGTCGTCGAACGAGCGGGCGGGAGCACCCAGGCGTGCGGCGTAGACCAGGGCGTCGTTGCCACCGGCACTCAGAACGAGGTGGGTGGCGTCGTCAGGGAGATAGCGTAACTGCGAACCCACGTCGCGGATGACGACGCCATCGACCGCTCGGAGCGTGGCTGTCCAACCGGCCGGCAGGAGGTCGCGGACCTGGGCGACGACATCCGACTGACCGGGGACGTAGCGTGCGTTGTCGAAGATGGAGTCGCCGAGCAGGACGATGTGGCCCAGGGACATGTCCGCACCTCGTGCCAGGGGCGATCGAGGGCATTCGCCGCGAGCAGTCGGCCGTCAATCCTGCAGCGAGACGTTCCAGTATGCTTCGCTGAGGAACTTGGACCAACTGGCGATGCGGATGCCGTTGGAGGCGTAAAGCGGCTTCCAACTTGGCCGGAACGGCCGGCGCATCAACTTCATGTGTGCCTGCTCAGGAGTGCGGTTCGCCTTCCGCGCATTGCAGGGAACGCAGGCCAGAACGCAATTGTCCCAGCGCGAGTTGCCGCCCTGGGCGCGGGGCAGAACGTGGTCGATGGTCAGCTCAGCGCTGCCGGGACGCGCTCCGCAATACTGGCAGGTGGCATGGTCACGCTTGAAAATGTTTCGCCGGCTGAAGGTAACGGCGGTTTCGCGGGGCCGGTCGTAACGGGTGAGGGTCAGCACTTCCGGCACGCGCATGCGGAAGGCCACGGCCTGAAGATAAGGCTCGCCATCGCGGGGGCGAAGTTGCGACCAGTCGGACCAGGTGTAGAGGCGGAAGTCGTCGGGGTCGACGACGCGAGCCGCTTCGTTCCAGAGCATCACCAGCGAGCGAGCCACGGAGGCCACGTTCACCGGCTGCCAGTTCCGGTTGAGGATGAGCGTCGGACGTTCCAGGACGGTTGCGGCGGACATCTCGTCTGGGTCTCCCTGCGGCCGGCGGAAAGCGGGCGAGTCGGAGGGCACTCCATTAAAACACAAGGGGGGGCGAGAAAGGAAAGACCCCTGTGACCGATCGCAGCGCGCTTCACCAAAATTTCACGGCGAAGGCCGACGAAGCGGACGGGGAGGTTCCGCGGGGTTGCGGGCGGCGGGCCTTCTCGCGGGTTGGCGTCGCGGCTGCTAAGGTGGTTCCTTGTTGTGATTAGACAAACGGGCGGCGAGAACGGTTCGATCCGAATCGGAGCAAGACGGACGCATGAACGCCGAAGTGATGGCGATTGGCAGCGAGCTGACGAGCGGTCAGAAGCTGGATACGAACACGCAATGGTTGAGCCGTCGGCTGGGCGAACTGGGCGTGCGGGTGCGGTTTCACACGACGCTGGCCGACGAGATGAGCGAAAACGTCGAGGCCTTGCGGATCGCCGCGTCGCGGTCGCAACTGGTCATCATCGGAGGCGGGCTGGGACCGACTCAGGATGATCTGACCCGCGAGGCGCTGGGTCTGGTCGCCGGTGTGGCCCTGGTCGAGAACGACGACTGTTTGCGCGACCTGGAAGCGTTTTTCGCGCGGCGCAACCGGCCGATGCCCGTGCGCAACCGGGTGCAGACTCTCCTGCCCGAGGGGGCGGAACCGCTGCCCAACCGCGCCGGGACCGCACCCGGGATGTGGATGGAGCATGGCGGCACGATCTTCGCCGCCCTGCCGGGAGTGCCGGGCGAGCTGAAGATCATGTTCGATGAGCAGGTAGCGCCGAGATTGAAGGCGACAGGACGGCTGGGACCGGTGCGGGTGCATCGGGTGATCAACCTCTTCGGCAAGGGGGAATCGGAGATCGAGGCCGACGCCCTGGACCTGACGGCGCGGGGGCGGGAGCCGGAGGTGGGGATCACGGCGAGCGACGCGACGATCAGCTTTCGAATCACCGCCACCGGGACGACGGAGGCAGAGGCGCTGGCGGAGATCGAGCCGACGGCAGCCTTGATTTACGAGCGATTCGGCGAACTGATCGTGGGCGAGGGCACGATCGACGTGGCCGACGCCCTGGCGCTGGAGTTGGCGCGAACGGGAACGACGCTCGCGGTGGCCGAGAGCTGCACGGGCGGGCTGATCGCCCAGAGGATCACCGACATCGCCGGGGTGAGTCCGTATTTTGTGGGTGGCGTCGTGTCTTACGCGAATGAGGTGAAGACAGCGCTACTCGGTGTGTCAGCCGATCTGATCGAGCGACACGGCGCGGTTAGTGCCGAGGTGGCCGAGGCAATGGCCGACGGTGTGCGGCAAGTGGCGGGCGCGGCGCTGGGCCTCAGCGTGACGGGAATCGCGGGGCCGACGGGCGGCACGGTCGAGAAGCCGGTGGGCCTGGTGTATGTGGGGTTGAGCCACGGCTCGACAGTGGCCCACCGACGTCTGATGCTGGGTCCGGAGCAACCGCGTAGTGTGATTCGCAGCCGTGCGGCGAAGCAGGCGATGAACTGGTTGCGACAGGAACTGAAAGAACAAAGAATCGAGACCGAGCAATCCGCATCAGAGCCTCACCGATGAAGGCCCGAAGCGCGAGCGATGGGCCGAACGGCGTGAGGCCACGCGGAAACCACGCGCTGGCGCTGGGGGCATTCACCTAGGAGCGAAGAACCCCGCGCTAGGGCTTGGGGCTTTCAGCGAGGAGGGGTGAGGCTCCTCTGATGATCCCGTCAGGGTGACTTCGGCTCGTCGCGTGGACTGGCGGTCGTGCTGACGTCGCTGATCGGTTCGAGCACGATGACATGGCGGGCGACGTGCGACTCGTCGCCTTTGCGGCATTCGATCGAGACCCAGAGTCCCTGCTTGAGATCGTCGGCCGTAAGCGACTTGCCCGGGCCGCCGTCGTCGGACGGAGCCGGATCGGCCGAGGACTTCGTTTTGGCCTGGTCGGCGACCGGGTCGCGGCGGACCAGGTCGCGGGCCTTCTCGGCCGACGCCGCGCCTTTGCTCCGCCCATCCATCTGGGAACGATAGCGAAGCTCAAGGGGGATGCCGGTCGGGACCTCGATCGTCGCGATCGTGTTTTGATCTTCTGGCTGGCCCTTGGTGGCGACGGACTGGTCACCGGCTTTCGCGGCCTCGGCGGGCTTCTGGCCGTCTTCGGTGGCGGTATCGCGGGCGAAGTCGCGCCAGACTATGGCGGAGTTGATGGTCACGTGGACCTTGCCGGAGGTCCGGCCATCGACCGATTTTTCCTGCTCGACGCGGGTGATGACACCCTCGACGACCGGGTTGGACGATGGTAGTAGTTTCGGGGTCTTGATCTGACCGGGTTTCTGGGCGGTGGCGGTCAGGGCGAGGATCGAGCCCATGGCGACGACCGCGAGAGCTGAGGGACGGACCCAACAGGCGCGAAGCATTGGAAATTCTCCTGCAATTGTTGGAGATCGCTTCAAGCGATGTCGAAGCGAATCAGCGAGTCGTCATGCTTCGCGTGCAAGTCGCGGGCCGCGGTTGGGGGTAAGCCGCAATTTGCAAGATGTGTTGAGCGGGGGTCTGACCAGAAGACGAAGGAGATCGTCCGCTGCGTGAACGTATTCACTGGGCCGGATTGGATGTATCAAGAAAGCGACAGATTCTGTCTGGAGTACGCGAGGACGAGTAGGATCATGTCGCTTCGAGCCGCCTCCCATTTTCGACCGAGGGAGGAATGCCCCGAACTCCCGCCCCCCACCAGGAGAAGCCCTTCGATGAATGTCACGGTCAAAGTGCGCTGGGTTGCTCTGCTCGCTAGTCTTTTCCTGGCAAGTCAGAGTCGAGCTGACATACTGTTTGATCTTCCGAGCGCGACGGGCGAGTTCGGGGCGGACGGGCAATACGCGGCGTTGACCTCGGTGGATGGTCCGTACTTCGCCCCGCTCGCTCCGGCTCCCGGGGTGGAGGGCATCAAGCTGTTCGGATCGGCGGCCATCACGCTGATCCAGACGGGTCTTCCGGATGAGAGCCAGGGTGTTCTGAGGCTCGATTGGACCGGCGGCGTGAGCGGCGTGGTGGTCGAGCCGATCCTCTACTTCGCCTATGACTTCGTCCCGACGATTCAATCGTCCCAACCTCGGTTCGGGACGGACTACGTGTTCGGGTTTTCCTTCCTGTTCGACGACCCGACCCTGGGTGGCTACTACGAGGAGTTTCATGTCGTACGTCATACCGGCGTGATCGACATCGATCTGGGAGCGTTCGGGGCGGTGGGGGCGACAGTCGTCGGCTATCAGGCATTCATGGAAGCACGTGTTTACAATTTCGTTCAGGGCGATGCGTTCTCTCTGGAAATCCCCAGCAATTCGCTCGACCTGGGCGTACGGGGTCCCCTCGCCGTGCCGGAGCCGAGCGGCCTTTGGATGCTGACTTCAGCGATTCCCGGTGCGTGGCTGGTCGTCCGTAGCCGACGACGCCGACCTGAACGACTTGCACCGGCTCAGTGACGACCAGCGCTACGTACCTGGAGCGATTTCGGGGCCGATTCGGTGAGGAACGAGCCGGGCAGTGTCCGTCTCGAAGGTCGAGCACCAGCCACCCAGCACAGCGTCGACCAGCACGATGTGGCGTTCGTCGGGATCGAGGGTGATCGGAGACTCGGCGGCCCAGGGTCGAGGACCGTGGCGGTCGGAGGCGAGCCAACAGTGATAGTGGCCTTGAAAGAGGACGCGCTCGGGGACAGCGGCGAAGTTGCGCGCGATCAGCTCGGGGGTTTCGGGAGGCCCGTGCAGGTACCAAGGCTGATCGAAATCGCGTGGACTCATCCAGGTTTGGACATGGGAGAAGCGGCAATCTTCGACAACGAGGGCGTCCGCCAGACCGTCGAGGTAGGCGAGCGAAACGTCATCGAACTTGGCGCGGAATTCGGGGTCGGGATCGACGATGAGACCCATGTCGTGATTGCCGAAAACGCCAACAGCACCGGCGTCGCGTAGCTTGTCGACGGCGGGCCGAAGGTGGCGTCCGGTCTCGCAGAGGTCGCCGAGGAAGATGATGCGGTCGACACGCTGGGCCGCGAGGCAGGCGAGCGCGGCGGCGAGATTGGGCAGGCACTCGTGGATGTCGGCCAGGATGCCGAGTATCAAGGGGCGGTCCCCAAGACGCGGATTGCGTCGGGGTGGTGGTTGCGGAGCCACTGGGTGGCGGCGTCGAGGTGAACGCGGCGGGCATCGGAGCGAGGGGGGGCGTTGAGGCCGTTGAGCAGAAGCTGGGCCAGTTCACTC
>JBGSYY010000170.1:0-3526 GCA_041750675.1 Isosphaeraceae bacterium
AGGCATGGGAGTCGTGCTCAAGGCGTTCGACCCCAGCCTGCATCGGGCGGTGGCGGTGAAGGTTTTGGCACCGCAGCTTTCGGCGGGAGCTGGGGCGCGGCGGCGATTTGTGCGCGAGGCGCGGGCGGCGGCGTCTGTAGCGCATGAACATGTGGTCACCATTCATGCAGTGGATGAATGGAAAGGCTGGCCTTATCTGGTGATGCAGTATGTGGGCGGCAAGAGCCTGCAGGAGCGGATCGACCGGAGTGGGCCGCTGGAGGTGAAGGAGATCTTGCGGATCGGGATGCAGACGGCGCAGGGTTTGGCGGCGGCGCATGCGCAGGGGTTGGTCCATCGCGACATCAAGCCGGCGAACATCTTGCTGGAAAATGGGGTCGAGCGAGTGAAGCTGACCGATTTTGGCCTGGCGCGGGCGGTGGACGATCCGAGCCTGACTCAGGCGGGGATTGTGGCGGGGACGCCGCAATACATGAGTCCCGAGCAGGCGCGTGGCGAGATGGTGGATGCGCGGTCCGACCTGTTCAGCCTGGGATCGGTGATGTATGCGATGGCGACGGGCCGTCCGCCGTTTCGTGGCGATTCGACGGTTGGGGTGATCCGCAAGGTTTGTGATGAGACGCCGAGGGCGATTCGGGAGAGCGATCGCGAGTTTCCGGCGTGGCTCGATGGATTGATTCAAAAGCTGCTGGCGAAGGACCCGGCGTTTCGATTCACGAGCGCGGCGGAAGTCGCGGAGGTTCTCGGAGATTATCTGGCGCGGTTGCAGCGTGGGGAGTCGATTCTTGAGGACGTGCCGGACGGGCTCAGCGGTTTGCACGATATGAGCGACGTGGGGCCGGCGAAGCTGGGGTTGGCCGAGGATGTGGGGCCTGAAAAGGGGGTCGCGTCGTCTCGACTTCCCTGGCGGCCTATGGCGGCGGCGTGCGTGTTGGGGTTGCTGGCGCTGGGGACGACCGAGGCGATGGGCGTGACGAAAGTCGGCGATCTGGTGGCAACGGTGCTGCGGATCAAGGTTCCCGAGGGGACGCTGGTGCTGGAGATTGACGACCCGGAAACGAAGGTGGCGATCGACGGGGGCGACGTGGTGATCCAGGGAGGCGGGGTGCGGGAGGTGCGGTTGAAGGCGGGGTCTCATCAAGTCGAGATGGTGCGTGATGGACAGCCGGGGCGAGTCGAGCTGATCGAGGTGCGACGGGGGGATAAGCAGACGTTGCGGGTCGGACTTGAACCGGGGGAGCAGGCGGTTTTCTTGGTTCCCGAAGTTCCAGGGCCGGGCGCATCGGGAGATCCCGGCCTGCGGCGCGTGATGGCTCGACAGATGAAGGCGCGAGCGGAACGTGATGGGACACGGGCGAAGGCGGAGGCGCGAAGTCGGGCGTTGATCTTCCGCGAGGCGAATCGGGAACTGGATGCTGCAAGGGAGTTGCAAAGCAAGGGGCAGATTTCGGCGAGCGAATTGGAAAGCAAGAAGCTCTGGGCACTTGACGCGGAGATGGCCTCTCGCGAGGCGGATTCGCGGGTCGAGGCACTGCGACTTGGCGGCGATATCGCGGAGACGATTGCCTCGCTCTCCGAACAAGCCCGGCAAGAGGGACGTGGCGGGGACTCGGCGCGGGAGCGACTGGCTCTTGGGATTAAGAATCTTGCGAATTTGGAGTTTGAGCAGGCGAAGCAAAGGGAAACCCTATCGACTGAGCGGCAGGACGTGATCGCCGAGGAAGTGAAGGCGATTCGGGAGCAATCCCAGAGCGGCCTGGTGCCCACGCAGGACGTGGATCGAGCGCTGGCTCGCTTGGAAAACGCGAGGAGCGCGGTCGAGGTCGAGAAAGAGATCGTCGCCCAGGCGTCGCGCCGCTTGGAGCGAGCGAAGCGGATTCTGGAGCGCAAGGATTCGACGATTGAAGAACTGATTGACATGCTTGCAGAGTTTGAGCCGCCGGGAGGTTGGCCTTCGCCTCGATCGGGATCGGTTCTCATACGCCGAGGGGGAGTCTTCGGTCCCGGCTCCAGAGATCTCCAAGGTCTGCCCAGCAAGCGGACATCCGCTCCCATGTTCCCAAAGGGGAAGAATGGCCCAGCAGACCAGGAGGGAGCCTTGAGAGATGGGCGACCTGAATTGTTCGATCTTGAGCAGGTGATCGAAGAGCTTGAGGAGGAACTGTCGAAAGTTCGTAAGGAGACGCATACTCCAGAGAATCTCCTTGAGCTTCGCGTGATTGAGGAGACACGTCGGGAAATCCAGCGGCAACTGGACGCGTTGCGGAAACGGCCGGTGCCCGTAAGCGGCGTTGGGGTAGAAGTTATGCCGAGCGCGCCGGAACCGCCCGAGCCGCCTCAGCCGCCGATCGAGCAGCCCGACGCGAATCGAGGGTTGGGCGATCGTTGAAAATTGGGCCCGGGACGGCGGCCTGAGCCGAGATTTGGGATGTCGCTGATTGCGAGGTCGTGATCGTGGGGGCGGGAGCCACGACGCGACGCCGGAGCGGACGGCGGCAGCCGGGGCGCTGTTGATTTCCGGTTCTTGCGGACGAGAGGTGCCGCAGCCTGCGCGGGGATGGCTTGAATAGGGAGACGTCAGAGGCGATTCGCCGCGTCGGCTCGCAGGGGCTGCCCGCCTGCGCGGAGGGCGCAGCTCTGTGGTCGTCGCAATCTGACGATAGCGCCGGCGGCTGGATAGCCAGGTCTACCGGGATTTCTGGCGGGTCACAGGATGGAGGTGGTGGGATGCGCGGCGGGAGCGCGGTCGAGGGATAGACAGGCGTGGTGGGCGAGTTTCCTTGAGAATCAGGGCGTCGGCTTCTCGGTGAGCCAGAGCAGGTAGGTGTGGGTGGTCGAATCGACCGGTGGGGCGGGAGAAGCCGGCGCGGGTTCGGGGACGGGGCCGAGCTTGGCCGCTTCCAACGGATCGCCGGGTGTGCGGGGTGGCCGCTTAGGCATCGGGTCGTGGAGGGGGGACGAAGAGGGATCGGCCCGCTGGGCGTTAAGATCGCCCTCACGAGCACGGTCGCCGGAAAGGGCGAGGGCGGCGGGGGGAGCGGGCTGAAGCACCGATCGGGGGAGGGATTCGTGGATTGTGACGGGGCTGCGAACTTCGAAAAGGCTGGCGACGATGCCGGGTCGGATGTCGGTGTCGGGGCCGGCGTGACCGGGGAGGAAATTCTCGAGCTGGCGGCGAAGGGCCTCGATCTCAGCGCCCTTGAGCGTGAGGACGTAGACGATCGCGGAACCTGGGTGATCGGGATCGAAGCGAACGCCGGAATCGAGCTGGAGCCGAGCGTGGCGGGCCTCGGCTCGTGGAGAACCGTCGATGGCGTTTTCGACGGCCAGCAGGGCGTCGGGAGTGAGGGTATCGAGGGAGATCAGGATGCGACGGGCCGGCCCTGCGCCGAGCAACTGAGCGAGCTGCTCACTCTGGGAGTCGGAGCGATCGCCGGGGAAATCCCGGGGGAGCTGAGGTGGTGGAGCTGGCGCCGGCTCGACCATGGCGAGAGATTCGGCGTCGTTCGCGATGGCCTGAGGCGGG
>JBGSYY010000171.1:0-2776 GCA_041750675.1 Isosphaeraceae bacterium
GACGGCGGCAAGCCCGCCGCCTGGAAAGTCGTCGACGGCACGTTCGTCGCCGCCCCGGGCGCAGGCTCGCTCATCTCCAACGACCAGTTCGGCGACTGCCAGATCCACCTCGAATTCGCCACGCCCAATCCCCCTGAGGGAACCGACCAGGCCCGCGGCAACAGCGGCCTGCTGATCATGGGCAAATACGAGATTCAGATCCTCGACACCTACAACGCCAAAACCTATGCCGACGGCCACGCCGCCGCCGTCTACGGCCAAACACCTCCGCTCGTCAACGCATCACGACCCCCAGGACGCTGGCAGACCTACGACATCGCCTGGACCGCCCCCCGCTGGAAGTCCGACGGCTCGCTCGAAAGCCCCGCCTACGTCACCGTCTTTCATAATGGCGTCCTCGTGCAAAATCATGTCAAGGTGCTCGGCCCCGTCCGCTGGCGCGACCTCGCCCGCTACGAAGGCCCCGACGACCCCCAAGGCCCCATCCTCCTCCAGGACCACGGCTCGCCGGTGCGATTCCGAAACATCTGGGTGCGCCGGCTGGCGGACGAACCCGGTCAATCTTGATCTAGAGGTTTGTGAAGATCATGGCCGACGAAACAGCTCCCGCGGGGCATTCCGGCAGACCCGACGAACCGCCCTCCGATCGCTCTCTGCTTCGGCGGTTTCGTGCCGGACAGCCGGACGCCGCGACCCTGCTGTTTCTCCGCTACGCGGAGCGACTGCAAGGGTTGGCGCGGGCGCGCTTCGCGAGCGACCTCAAACCCCGCGTCGATCCCGACGATCTGGTGCAGTCCGTGTTCCGGACGTTCTTCCGACGTGCCCGCCTTACCCACTACGACGTACCCGAGGGCGGCGACCTCTGGAAACTCTTCCTCGTCATCGCACTGAACAAGATTCGTAACACCGCCACTTTCCATCGAGCCGGCAAACGCGATAGCCGCCTCACGGGTTCGGTGGATCGCAGCGCCGAGATCGGCACCGGAGGTGGCGAACAATTGGCGATCCTCCGCCTGGTCATCGACGAACAACTCGAACGGCTCGACCCCAGCCAGAGAGCGATCGTGGAGCAGAGAATCGAGGGATACGAGGTGGCCGAGATCGCGGCGCGCACGGAACGCTCGAAGCGATCGGTGGAGCGGGTCTTGCAGGCCTTCCGGCACGATCTGGAGCGCGTTTTGCACGAGGATCTTGGCGATGATGATGATGCATGACTCGGGCCCGACCGCCTGGATCGAACTCGACCGTCGTGTCGAGGCGTTCGAGCGCGATCATCGCCAAAATGGCACGGCCGGGATCGACGATCACCTGACCGAGCCGGCCAGCCCGCTCTACTTGCCTCTGCTCCGCGAACTGGTGCGGTCCGATCTGGAGTTAAGGTGGTCTCATGGGGATGCGGTCAGCCTGGAAGAGTATCGCGGCCGGTATCCGGCCCTGTTCCAGGAGCCGGAAAGTGTCGAACAAATCGCCCTCGAGGAATATCGTCTCAGAAAGCAGGCGGGTGAGCCTGTCCACGCGGCCGACTATGCCGTCCGCTATGGCATCGACGTCAGCACCTGGTGCGTGGCCGAGGTCGGTCAGGAGGAGCCGGCCGAGCAGGTCGGCTCCCGACCCCACTTTCCCGAGGCCGGCACCCACTGGGAAGGCTTCGACCTCATCGAGGAACTGGGCCGGGGCGCGTTCAGCCGCGTCTTTCTGGCTTCCCAGGATGAACTCGCCGGGCGGCCGGTCGCCCTGAAAGTCTCGCCCCACCTGTTCGCGGAACCCTGGCAACTGGCACGGTTGCAGCATGGCAACATCGTGCCCATTTATTCCCTGCATCAGCGTGGCGCGATGCGGGCCGTCTGCATGCCCTTCTGGGGACGCACCACTCTGGCGGATCTGATCCATCGGCTAGACGAGCTGCGTTCGAGCCGGGCCAGCGGCGCCGAGCTGGTCGCGGCCATCGACGCCACCGTGGCGGCGGTCAATCCAGCACCGATGCGCGACCAGTGGGCGCGGCTCTCCTTCGAGCACGCCGCCGTCTCCATCGCGGAGGCTCTCGCCGATGGATTGGCCCACGCTCACGAGCGCGGGATTCTCCATCGCGACCTCAAGCCGGCGAACGTCCTGATCGCCGATGACGGCACTCCCATGTTGCTCGACTTCAACCTCTCGGAGCAAACGGCCGACGGCCCGGAACGGCCCACACTCCTGGGCGGTACCCCCGCATACATGGCCCCCGAGCAGATCCGAGCCCTGCAGACCGGAGAAGGCGCGTCCGACCCGCGCAGCGATCTCTACTCTCTCGGCCTCGTGATCCGCGAGCTGTTGACCGGCGAAGGCCCGACAACGCCCCCCACCGGCGGCTCCGAACAGGCGCTGGACTTCTACCTCAAGGAGCGCGAATCACGCCGGCCCTCCATCCCGCGCGGCCGTGGAACACGCGCCGTCGCCGCCATCATCGAACATTGCCTCGAGCCCAACCCGGAATGTCGCTATCCCTCAGCTCGCGCGCTGCAGGTGGACTTAAAACGCGAGTTGGAGAACCGTCCGCTCCGCTATGCGGCGAACCACTCGTTGCGCGAGCGCGCGATCAAGTGGACGCGCCGCCACCCCCGGGCACTGGCGACCGGACTGGTGGGAGCCGTCGCCGCATCAGTCATCGCCGGATTGTGGATGCTCTACTCGGCCCAGGGGGCTCGGCTGGGTCGCGTCCTGGCCGTCGACGAGATTCGCCAGTTCCGCGACGACCTGGAGACCTGCCGAACCCTCCTCAGCGTGCCGGAGCCGCGCT
>JBGSYY010000172.1:0-4398 GCA_041750675.1 Isosphaeraceae bacterium
CGTCGACGACGGCTCGACCGATGGAACCCGCGACCGGCTGATCGGCCTCCAGGTCGCCGACCCTGTGCATGTCCGCGTTGCCCTCTTGCGCCGCAACTGCGGGCAGACCGCCGCCCTCTCCGCCGCCCTTGACCTGGCTCGGGGACGAGTGCTCGTGCCGATCGACGGCGACCGCCAGAACGACCCCGCCGACATCCCCCGCCTACTGGCACGCCTCGACGAGGGGTTCGACGTGGTTTCGGGGTGGCGCAAGGTGAGGCAGGATCGCTGGCTGAGCCGACGCCTGCCGTCGCAGATCGCCAACCGGCTCGTCGCACGCATTTCGGGCGTCCCGCTGCACGACTTCGGCTGCACGCTCAAAGCCTACCGGCGTGAGGTTCTCGAAGGCGTCCGCCTTTATGGCGAGATGCACCGATTCATTCCGATCTTCGCCTCGTGGCAAGGGGCGCGCGTCACCGAGCAGGTCGTCAATCACCGGCCCCGCCCGGCGGGCCGCTCCAAGTATGGTATCGGTCGAACCTTCAACGTCGTCCTCGACCTGGTGCTGATCCGCTTCTATCAGCGTTATGCTCAGCGTCCCATCCACCTCTTTGGACGCATCGGCCTCTGGTGCTTTGGCCTGGCCTTTCTGTCGTTCAGCGGAATGCTCTATTTCAAGTACCTTCACCCTCATTTGAGCTGGCTTCATCCCTGGTTCGGTCCAGGTAAGACCTTTATCGAGACCCCGCTGCCGCTTCTGGTGGTGATGTTCACGCTGGCTGGTGTGCAGAGCATCCTGATGGGCGTGCTGGCTGAGATGGTGATGCGGACTTACTACGAATCGCAGTCGAAAGCGACGTACCTGCTAGGCGAAGTGCGTCAGCAACCGCTTCCTGGGGAACCGAGCGCCCCCAAAACTCACCCGTGAGCCGCGATGGATCGTTCCGGTTCCCCGGCATCGCCGACGGCTCGGTGCGGCCCGGTCTGCTCGCCCTGGGTTGTGGGGTTCTTGATCGGGGCGCGACTGGTCAGATAGACCCAACCACCGATCAGCGCGGCTACCGCCTGGAGCAGGCGGAACCCCAGCATCACCACGGCGCCGCCGCTAAATCCAATGGACTGGAACAAGACCGCGCCAACGCTCTCCGTGGCCCCCAGACCCGAGAAGGGAAGTGGAATCGCCGTGCTCAGGAGGACGAGTGGCACGATCGTGAAACACGCGAGCAACGAAGGTGCTTCGGTTCCATAGAGTGCCTGGGCGACCAGAGCGAACGCCGCGACGTTGGCCACATGCGTCAGGGCGGCCATGGCGACGGAGAGCGCGACCCAGCCAAGCCGCCGCCGATACGCGAGACCCGTCGCATGCAGCTCCAGGATGGCATTCTGGCCCTTCGATCCAGGGCCGAATCGTCGGGAAAGCGGGCCGTGCGGCTGGACCGTGAACATCAGGACGAGCAGAGCGACCACGACACCGCAGGCGATGCACGCCGAAACCACGATCGGACGGACCCGAGGGCTGAGCTGCCACCAGGCGATTCCCCCTGCCACGACGGCAAGCAGGAACAAACCGAGCAGGCCGACAAGTCGGTCGATCACGACGGATGCGACGGCGCGGCCTTTATGCCGCTGCTCGCGGGCGATGTACGCGCCTTTCACAACATCGCCGCCCACCGCGCCAGGAATCACCAGATTGAAGAGCATGCCGATCCAGCCTAGCCGCATGGCGTCGCGAACGCGGAAGGGCAGGTCTTGCGCCCGGACCAGCAGATACCATCGGAGGAATGCGAGAACGACGCCGGAGAGGTAGAGTGCCAAGGCGACCGTGAATAGACCCAGAGAGGGACGGCGCGAGGCCACATCCTCAAAAGCCGACCGGTTCGCGACCACCACCAAGGCAAGCAACGCCAGTGAGATTACGAACTTGAGTGCCAGCCCAAGCTTGCCGCCGCGCCGCGACTGATCCGTCATCGCGCCCCCTCCCGCGCCGCCGCCGCGACCAGATGTTGTTCGAACAATCGATTCACGGCCTGGGCGTGTTCTGCGGCGATGGACCGATAGCTCGCCAGAGCCTCGGCAACCCCCGAGGCTTCGGGGAACAGCCGGCGGGCGACCGCACCGGCCGCCTCCTCGGTCTCGGGCAACCGCGCGTCGGCCTGATTGCGGACCAAGCGCGACTGGGCCTCGACACGTCGCCAGAAGTCGTAAGCGGAGGTCAAGGCTCGTTGATCTTGCACCGACAAGACCCCTTCTTCGTGCAGCCGCTCCAGGGCGTCCCAGACGTTGGAGCCGACCTTTCCGCCGTGCGATGATTGGACGAGTTGAAGATACTGCGCGAGAAACTCGATCTCGACCAGCCCACCTGTTCCGCGTTTCAGGTCGTGGGCGGGCCGAGATTCGCCCAGTTTGCGGCGCATTGCGACCGTTTGCTGGGCCAGCGTGGTCGTGTTCACGGGAGTGGCGAGCAAGTCCTGGAGGGTTTGGCGGACGACACGGCCGAATCCTCCGGCCGAGGCGAGCACGCGTCCACGCACCAGCGCCAGGCGTTCCCAGGCGCGTGCCGTCTGCTGGTAGTACGACCGAAAGCCGGCCAGGGGCACGGCGAGCGGACCCGAGCTTCCATGCGGCCGAAGTCGAGTGTCCACCCGGTAGAGGGGACCACCTCGATCCGAGGCGTCGAGAATGCGAATGACGCGCTGAGCCCATTGGGTGTAGAGTTGACTCGCCGGTGTGGTCCCGCCGCCTGGTTCCAGGTTTGCCTCGCCGTCGCCGTCGTAGAGGAAGACCAGGTCGAGGTCGCCGTGATAGGAAAGCTCGCGTCCGCCGAGCTTGCCGAGAGCCAGGATCGCCCAACGACCGCGGCGGTGAGGCTTACCCTGCTTGGCCATCAAGTCGCGCCAGCAAACCCGGGCCGCCTGCTGGACGATGACCCCCGCGACATCGGCCAGCTCCCGAGTCACCTCGCGGATCGGCTCGCGATTAAGGATGTCGCGCGCTCCGATTCTCAGCCACTCGCGATTTCGATAGCTGAGCAGGATGGGAAACAGATCCTCGGCGCTGCGACACAACTCGGCCAGCTCGCCTCGGATCGCGCCGGCGCTCTGCGGGCGGTCGACCACGAGCGAGTCGATGAGGTCGTCGATCATGCCGGGATTGTTGATCAGCACCTCGGAGAGGAACTGACTCGTTGCGCATAGCTCGACATACAGACGCAAACTGGGAGGATTGAAACTGAAAAGTTCCCACAGGATGGCCTTCGCCCCGAGGGAAGCGGAGACCTTTTCGAGATTCGCGAGGGTGCGGTCCGGCTCCGGCGTGGCCGCGACCGCTCGGATCAGGGCTGGGGCGATCGCCGCCAGGAAATGCCGGCAGCGCGGCTGGGAGAGGAACTCGATCTCCTCGCGGGCGAGGGCCATCAGGCTCTTGTAGGCCCCGGCTGAATCGCGGAAGGGAAAGCGGCCGAGGGCGTCCTTGAGCAAAGCCGGTGAGGGATCGGGATCGAGGACGAGATCGACCAAGGGGTCAGGCTCGCCGAGCGGCTCATCGCCGAAGGCATCGTGGAGCAGATGATTGAGGATTCGCCGGTTTCGCTCGGTCTTGCCGCGATAGTCGGTGAAGAACCGCTGGGCGGGTCCGAGCGTGTCTTCCCAGGCGCTGGTGCGTGCGTAGCCCATGCGGATGGCGAGGGCGCGTTGCTCCTCGGCATCCTCGGGCAAGCGGTGGGTTTGGCGATCGAAGAGGATTTGGAGGCGGTGTTCGACCTGACGGAGGAAACGATAGGTGTCGTCGAGGGCCTGGCGTTCCTCGGGCGTGAGGCAGCCGGCGTGTTCAAGCCGCTCCAGGGCGGCGAGTGTGTTCACGCTGCGGACCCGGGGGTCGAGGCCGCCGTGCATGAGTTGGAGGAACTGGACGGCGAATTCGACGTCGCGGATGCCGCCGTGGCCGGTTTTCACCTCCAGTTGATCTTCGCCCCGCGATCGGACCCGGCCTTCGATCTGACGTTTGAGGGCGCGAATCTCGGCGATCTCGGCACCTCCCAGAAATCGACGATAGACGAACGGGGTGATCGCCTCGATGAACTCGCGGCCCAGGCTCAGGTCGCCGGCGATGGGCCGGCACTTGATCAGGGCCTGGCGTTCCCAGGTTCGGCCCAGTGTTTCGTAGTAGCCGATGGTGGACGCGAGCGATTTGGCAAGCGGCCCGTTTGCGCCTTCGGGGCGTAGCCGCATGTCGACGCGATAGGCCTGACCAAGCTCGGTATGGTCGGCCAAAGTGCGGATCAGCTCGCTGCCCACGCGGGCGAAGAACTCGCCGTTGGAGAGCGGCCGCGCTCCCTGGGTCTGGCCGTCGGACTCGTAAAGAAATACCAGGTCGATGTCGGAACTGTAGTTCAGTTCTCCGCCGCCCAACTTGCCGAGGGCG
>JBGSYY010000173.1:0-9734 GCA_041750675.1 Isosphaeraceae bacterium
CCGCCCCACTCGTCCACGCCGGCGAAGACAACACCGTCAAGCTCGCCCTCGTCGGCTGCGGCGGCCGTGGCACAGGCGCCGCCGGCAACGCCCTCTCCACCAGCCAGTACGGACCCATCCAGCTCACCGCCATGGCCGACGTCTTCCCCGAACGTCTCGCCGGCAGCTACGACGAGATCAGCACCGAGTTCAGCGACAAGGTCGACGTCCCCGAAGAACGTCGCTTCATCGGCTTCGACGCCTACAAGAAAGCCATGGACTCCCTCCGCGAAGGCGACGTCGTCATCCTCGCCACACCCCCCGCCTTCCGTTGGCCCATGTTCGAATACGCCATCGAAAAAAATCTCAACGTCTTCATGGAAAAACCCGTCACCATCGACGGCCCCACCTCCCGCAAAATGCTCGCCCTCGGCGAGAAAGCCGCCGAGAAAAACCTCAAGGTCGCCGTCGGACTCATGTGCCGACACTGCGTCGCCCGCGAGGAGCTCCACCGCCGAATCCAGGACGGCCAGATCGGCGAAATCACCCTCATGCGCGCCTACCGCATGCACGGCCCCATCGGCTTCTTCGAAGCTCCCCCCAAGCCCGACGGCATCTCCGAGCTGATGTACCAGATCCAGCGCTTCCACGCCTTCCTCTGGGCCAGCGGCGGCGCTTACAGCGACTTCTATATCCACAACATCGACGAATGCTGCTGGATGAAAGACGCCTGGCCCGTCGAAGCCCGCGCCCTCGGCGGCCGTCACTTCCGGGGCGATAGCCTCGACCAGAACTTCGACGTCTACTCGGTCGAATATACGTTCGGCGACGGGTCGAAGCTTTATCTGGAAGGCCGCTGCATGGACGGCTGCGAAAAAGAATTCGCCAGCTACGCCCACGGCACCAAACGCTCCGCCATCATCTCCACCACCGGCCACTCCCCCGCCAAGTGCCGCATCTACAACGGCCAGAAACTCGGCGACAAGAGCGAGCTAGTCTGGGCCTACCCCCAGCCCGAGCCAAACCCCTACCAACTGGAGTGGAACCACTTCATCGACGCCATCCGCAACGACCGCCCCTACAACGAAGTCAAACGCGGCGTCGAGGCCAGCCTCGTCACCTCCATGGGCCGCATGGCCGCCCACACCGGACAGGTCATCACTTATGACCAAATCCTCAACAGCGACCACGAGTTCGCCCCCCTCGTCGGCGAACTAACCATGGACGGCCCCGCCCCCCTCCTCCTGGGCGACAACGGCAAATACCCCGTCCCCATGCCCGGCATCATCACCGACCGCGAATACGGCGACCCCTACCGCAACGCTCCCGAACCCGAAAATCCCGAAGCCGCGAAGGACGAAACCAAGCCCGAAGAATCCCCCAACAAGGACAACGACTCGGCCGACAAGTAACCCCACTCCCCCGGGGCAAGGCAACGCGTCTTGCCCCCTTTTCATCACCCGCAGGCTGGGCATCGCCCACCTCTTCGCAACTCCCCCCCCCCAAGCAATCCCTCCCACCAGGTCACCCAGCGTGCTTCAACCTGTGTCCCAAAGCGACAAGAGGCTGATTGAGTCGCACCTGGTCGGGTTCCAATGAGCCTTGATCCGTGTCATACGCGTCCCAGGGTACGATCGCGGGCCGATCGTACAGCGTCCCCCGAACGAGTCACCCCCGCGCATGCGGAGATCCAGGGGTCGCAAAGAGGATGCAGTCCGGCACGCCAGAATGGGCGTGTCATCCCCGCGCAGGCGGGGATCCAGGGCGCACGGCTTCGCCCCTAACCTCATGCCCCCGAACAATTCCTGGCATCCGTGTCAGTGGCTGTACCTGATTACAGCCCGGTGTGCTTCAACCGCTCCGTCCACTCGTTGATGAACCGGACGGCGCGGGCGACGCCGTCTTCGCTGCGAATCCGTTGACCGAGCAAATCAGCCTTCCGTCGCATCGTCGCGTCCGTTGTGACCTGGATGATCGCGGCCGACAATCCCTCGACGCTGAGCCTTTTCTGCGGAATGGGTGCGGGACCAACTCCCAGCGCCTGGATTCTCGCTCCCCAAAACGGCTGGTCGCCAAAAAACGGGCAGACGATCGTCGGACGGCCCGCGCGAAGCCCGGCCGCTGTCGTCCCGCAACCGCCATGATGCACAACCGCCGCGACCTGAGGAAAGAGCCAATCATGAGGCACCGAATCGACGGCCATAACCGAATCAGGCAGCAGAAACCCTGAGGTATCCAGACCACCCCACCCACGCGCCAGGATCGCGCGAACGCCGGTTCGCTTGATCGCGTCCAGCACAATCTGAGTGACCCGACGAGGGTCGCGACCGAAGATGCTGCCGAATCCAAAGTAGACCGGCGGCTCCCCACCGCTGAGGAATTCGCGAAGTTCCGCGTCGGGGCTCCAGTCGTCCCGATGGTCGAGAAACCAGTAACCGGTCACGATCGCCGATTCGGGCCAATCCTTGGGTTGCGGAATGACCAATTCGCTATACGCATGAAGTGCGGGAATCGGCTCACCATCCGTACGTTGGAGATACCTGTCGGCCGTTCTCGCCGGCACCCCGTTCGCCTTGCGCCATTCCTTGACGAACTTGCCGGTCGCCCGCGCTGTCACCTTCGTCAGAAATCGATACGTCTGACGATTGTAACCAGGTCCCAGCCTGAGATTCGGCATTCCCATCGCCGGGAATTCACCGGTCGCCACATACATGGGCAAGTAAAACGCGAGCATCGAGGGCACGTTCAGTCGTTCTGCGAAGTCGGCAGCGCCGATCGCCTTGGGGTGAAACAGAATCAAGTCCGGCTTGGACCCCTGCGTCGACTCCCAGGTGTCCTTGATCTGTCGACGTAGCACCGCTCCCAGCTTGGGCAGCAACTTTGCCGCCGTCCTGATCATTTCAAGCAAGTTTCCCGAGTTCTCCATCGCCGTCTTGCCATCGTCGGTATTCATGAAGTCGACCATATCATTGTTCATGTATGCGTATTTCAGGCCATGCTCCTCGACAAAGGATCGGAAACTCTCGCACGTGCAAATGCTCACCTCATGCCCCGAAGCCTTGAGGCCCCGCCCCAGCGCCACGTAGGGCTGAACGTCACCCCGTGTTCCGACCGTAAGCACCAAAACGTTCATGTGTTCTCATATAAAAGGTGTCAGGAACCGTTTATACGCATGGAATCGAAATCCGTGTCACGCCTCTTAACCGATCAGAGTGTAATCGCCGATGCCCCCGCCCGATTCAACCGGCGTCAAGAATCCACAAGTCGTCCCTTGCGACCATCCCCATCCTCTTGCGGCTGCCCCGCCCGGTTTCAGGCCAACCCAGCCCACCCGCGCATCGCCGCCCGGCCTGGATGTTGCCTGAGCTGGACGCCACCGATATGCTCAAGCAGGCGGTCATGGTAAGGCCGACAGTGGCCGTCCAAGCCCACGCCCTTCGCACGGATGTCCTGCCTGGCCGCATGGCTCCTGGTCGGTATTGAAGCGCCCACGCGCAGTGCAAAAAGGGGCTCGCGGAGGCCCCCGAATGCGGCCGCGTAAGTTCTCGTTTAGGCGGCGTGCGACGCTCGCCTCCGATCACGAAGTGGAGTGCCTGATGCCATCCATCAGCGACAAGATTCTGTCGATGATCGCCATCAACCTCATGCTTGCCGGCAGCCCCGGCTTCTCCCTCGTCGGTGACGAATTGCCCGGTACGGTTGTCCATTCGTGGCTGGCGAACTCGTTCGCCAGCGTTCAGGGTCATCAATCGGTGCCGGTCAACGTTTGCGGCATCGGTGTAACGGCCGACGGGACTGTCTTTTCGGCTGGAGTCGCCGAGGGCTACGGTGGCGTCGCCTCCTACAGGGACGGGCGGTTCGTCACCCGATACGACTATGACAGCGGTTTCGGCAGTAGTGCGTCCGCAGTCGCCTCGGACGGCGAGTTCGTCTATATCGGGACCGGAGTCGGCCTGTTCCGTACGCGCTTTGGTGATGAGGCCTACAACCGGACCCCCGCCGTTCTCGGCAATATTCAGGGCGTGGCCCTGCGCGACGGGGAACTCTACCTGAGCGATTACGACGCCGGAAAAATCCGCGTGCTGGCGACGGCGACCATGCGCGAGGTTCGCTCCTTCCCCGCCCCAAGTCCCGGTCCCATCACCGTCGGTGCCGACGGCAGAGTCTGGGTCATCCAAGGCAAGCCCGCCGAGGAGCCCTACCTGTCGTACTACACGGGCGGCCTCAAGGTCGTCTCCTTCTCCAGAGCGGGAACGCCCGGCCCGGAGGTGGTGGACTTCGAGAACCCCTGTGCGCTGACGCTCGACCCCAAGGGCCGTCTCCTGGTGGGTGGGCTGAACCGGCACAGCCAGGTTTGGATCTACGACGTCTCCGGGCAGCCGAAAAAAGTAGACACTTTCGGCACCGAGAGCGGGATCTTCTCCGGCGAGCCGGGGCGATACGGGCCGAAGAAGCTCCACTGGATCCGAGGTCTGGGGTTCGACGCAGCCGGCAACCTCTACGTCGGGTGCGCTTACGGCACCTGGTACAACGCCTCGATCGAGGCCTATTCTCCCTCGGGCGAACGACTTTGGGACGTCCACGGCCTGGGCAATTGGCTCGATACGGCCTGCTCCGACCCGGCTGACGAGAACGTCGTCTATACAAAGGAAAACGTCTTTAACATGGACTGGAGCCGGCCGCCCGGTCGCGAGCAATCGCTGGCGGGTCTCACCGTCGACCGCTTCAGATACCCCCGCGATAACCGCGTGGTGGAAGGCCACGGCCCGAGTCACCGCCTGATCAACGGCGTCCGGCGGATCGACGGCAAGCTGTTCCTCTACTGCGGCTCCCAGGGCACGGGCAACCTGGAGATTTTCAGGTTCGACAAGGGTTGCGTCGCCGCCCCCTGCGGATATGTGGGAGGAGCCTCCATCTGGAGACCAGAATGCGGCAAACGCTGGCCCGAGGACGCCGAGAGCTTCATCTGGACTGACGGCAATGGCGACGGCATTCCTGACCCAGCGGAGTTCGCCTCGGTGGAACCGAAACCCCGCTGGGGGTTCATGCACCTCGACGCCGCCTCCGGCATCTGGCAGTGCTCAGGGGATGGGACCATCTGGCACCTTCCATGCGAAGGACTTGACCCGCGCGGAAACCCAATCTATCGCCGGGCCGCCGAGGTCTCTTATCCCTACCCGCCGGAGTTCACTGGCGACCGCCTTCGACGACTGTTTTACATCCCCGGCGATGACGTGCTGATCGCCGGCGGTTCGCCCGGAACCGACGAGAACGCCTGCAACTTACTGATCCGCTTCGACCATTGGTCCGACCCCGCGCGCAGGGCCAAACGTTGGTCGATCGATCTGCCGCTCAACGACAAATCGTATACTCCCGATACCGGCTATGGAGGCGGGGCACCTATGGCCATGCAATCCTCCGGCAAATACCTCTTCGTCGCTTACGGCTACGGCCTCATCCGCGTCCACCGGATGGACGACGGCGGGTACGTCGGCACGCTTCGGCCCGACATTAACGGCTTCAAGGGCAGCGGCGGCTGTGTCGATTCAGACAATGCGCTGAACGTCACCCTTCGGAAAAACGGCGAGTACGTCCTATTCCTGGAAAACGCAGGCTGGAATAACGTGATGATGTTCCGATGGAAACCATAAAAGGTGTCAGGAACCGTTTATACGCATGGGATCGAAAACCGTCGCACGTCTCTCGACACCTCAGGCCGTGATCGCAGATCCCCCCGCCCGCTCACCCCACAAACCGCTGGGCCTAACCAAACGCCATGCGTGCCGGCCCCCTTTGTCAATCCGCTCACACACCGGCCGGAAAGACATCGTCGACACGGACGCCGAAGCCAGGCAGCAATACCGACGTCGCTTCAGCACCTCGTTCGAACTCGCCATGCACCGCATAAGTGCCCTCGTGAAGCGTCAAAACCGTCACGCGTCCCCCGCGCGGGTCCACGATCCAGTATTCCGGTATCCCCGCGCGTGCATATTCGAATCGCTTAACCTCAAGGTCGTGACGGCGATCGTCGTCGCTCACCACCTCCATCACAAGATCCGCTCCCTCCCAGAACTCCTCCCCAACCCGCCCGACATGTTCGGCCAGCATCAACAACACATCCGGCTCCCGGAACTTCCCCGGCCACAACCGAACTCGCAACACAGCCGCCAACACCAGCCCCAGCCCTCGCGCCGCGACATACGCCTCAAGCATCCGATACATCCACAGCACAATCCGTTGATGCGTCGTGGTCGGCATCGGCAGCACCTCGATATGCCCCTGCGAAAACTCAACCAGCCGGTTCCCCCGGCTCAGATCGAAGTAATCCTCCTCGCTCCACGACCCCTGCGCCGGAAACAACCGCGCAATCTCCCACGCCGGTTCACCACCCACCGGCACCGAACGGGGTCCAGGTAACATCGATTCCGTCATCGGCCCGTGTCTCCCGATCCTGCGAATCGCCCCCAGTCCTCACGAAACACCCCGCCGCTCCACCCGATCGACGACCCACTCCATCCTCGATTTCTCCCAAATCCCATGATACGCCTCACCCAGCCGCCCGATTCTTCGCGATGACAACCCAGGTTCTCAAACGGCCGAAACCATCCGCCCACGCGACATTGACCTCGCCGCGCGATCGCTTCACAATACCTCTGTCAACCTCGTCGATCTCAAGGAAATTCCCCAAAATGCCCATCTACGAATACCGCTGCGAACCCTGCGACCACACCTTCGAAGCCCTGGTCCGCTCCTCCGGCGAGCCAACTCCCAAATGCCCCGCCTGCGGCCGGTCCGACCACCTCGCCAAACAATTCAGCGTCCCCGCCGCCGCCCACACCCAGGCCGCCGGCTCAAGCGCTCGCCCCTCCCTACCCATGGCCGGCGGCTGCGGCGCCCCCATCTGCTGCGGCGGCGGCGGCTGCGCCATCGACTGACTCACCCCCCCCGAAACGCCAACCACCTTCCACTGAACACGACACAAAGTCATTCTGCTGAACATTTTAACGCCAACTGCTAATTTTTTTTCTTTAGCACCAAATGAGCACATGGTGTACAATTGGCGTCATGCGCATCCCAGCCACGCCACCCTCATTTGTCGATCTCCTCGCAGAGTTGACGACTGACCCAACTCGGTTTGCCCGAATTGCCAGGGCCGTGGACGCTCCGTCCGTCCGTCAGAAATATCTCCACTGGGACAAGCTAAGACATTACGACCCCCCAGCGGGATTGAGCCACCACGAGTGGTGGTTGGGAATCAAGCTCCATCGCCACGGACGGCGCCTCCCCTTGATGGACAAGGCGGGGAATCCGTTCCAGTTTAACCTCGCCGACCCTTTACCCGAATATCTTCACGAGATCGACCTCTCGACGGGCGGCAACATCCCGCTGCCCGACCAAGTGACCAATGTCGAGACGCGAAACAGCTATATCGCTCGATCCCTCATCGAGGAGTCCTTCACTTCCAGTCAGTTGGAAGGCGCCGCGTCCACTCGGGAAATCGCCAAGGACCTGATCCGGCAACAGCGCTCACCTCGTTCTCGGGGC
Source organism: Isosphaeraceae bacterium (assembly GCA_041750675.1). Taxonomy (GTDB): domain Bacteria; phylum Planctomycetota; class Planctomycetia; order Isosphaerales; family Isosphaeraceae; genus BPJS01. Next base: position 7,525 of record JBGSYY010000173.1, read on the forward strand.
GAGCGCATGATCCTCAACAACTTCCGCACCATGCAGCGAATCATCGAGGTCAAGGATCAGCCCTTGTCCCAGGACCTGGTCTTCGAGATCCACCGCCTGGTCACCGAGGACACGATCGACGAGCCCGAAGGAGCCGGCCAGTTCCGCACCGAGGCCGAACACCGGATCGTCGGCGACGAGTACGGCAACGTCTTCCACGATCCGCCCCGCGCCGCTCAGCTCCCAGCTCGCCTCAACGCTATGTGTGACTTCGCCAACGAGACGGCTTCGGAGCCTTTTCTCCATCCCGCTATCCGGGCCATGATCCTGCATTTCTGGCTGGCATACGACCATCCCTTCGTCGACGGAAATGGACGGACGGCCCGCGCGCTCTTCTACTGGTCGATGCTTCGCCAGGGCTATTGGCTCTTTGAATTCCTCTCCATCTCCCACGCCATCCTCAAATCCTCGGTCGCCTACGGCAAGGCTTTCCTCCACTCCGAGACCGACGACAACGACCTCACCTACTTCCTCATCTATCACACGGCCGTGGTCCGCAAGGCGGTTCGGGATCTCAACGAATACATCGAAGGCCGTTCCAAAGAACTGAAGGATCTGGAAGCCAATCTTTACGGGTTCGACTTCCTGAATCACCGGCAGAAGGAACTGATCCGCCACGCCCTGCGGCATCCGGGGGTGCGCTACACGGTAGAATCCCATCGCACCAGCCACGGGGTCTCTCGACAAACGTCCAACAACGACCTGAACGAACTTGTCGATCGCGGCCTGCTCCGCCGCATCAAGGCCGGCCGCGAACACCAGTTCATCGCCCCGCCCAACCTGGCATCCCGCCTCGCTCATCCCCAATAATCACGCCCCCTCGAATCCCTCACTCCCTCATCCCATTTCGCCTTCCTCCCCATCGGCGTCCTCGGCAGATCGCCTCATCTTCTTTTGCGGTTGGAATCTGCGTTCCATCTGCGTCATCTACGGATCGCCTTTCCCCCCTCGACCCTGACCCCCATCTCTCAATCACCTCCCCTTGCCCGTTTTCCCCGAAATCGCTCTAATAGGTCGGGAAAGGCACCCTGAACCCGACACCTCCGCCGTGCGGCCCTTCGCCTTTTGGGGCCGCGATGGCGGGCGCGACCACCGTTCTCTTGGGGTCTGGGAGGCGTTTCCCCGTGCTCGACCGTATCGCCTATCAGGGCATCACTTTCGACGATGTCCTGCTCGAACCCGGCTTCTCCGAACTGCTCCCGCGCGACGTCGACGTCCGCACCCGCCTCACCGCGCGCATCCCGCTCAACCTGCCCCTGCTCTCCTCCCCCATGGACACCGTCACCGAGGCCGAACTGGCCATCGCCCTCGCCCAGGAGGGCGGCATCGGCATCATCCACAAAAACATGCCGATCGAGGAACAAACCCTCGAGGTCGATAAGGTCAAACGCTCCGAAAACGGCATCATCGTCGACCCCATCACCCTGCCCCCCAACGCCACCGTCGGCGAGGCCCGCGACATCATGTCCGGCCACAACATCTCCGGCGTCCCCATCGTCGTCGAAGGCAAGCTCCGCGGCATCCTCACCCGCCGCGACCTCCGCTTCCTCGAGTCCAACGAAACCAAGATCGAGGAGGTGATGACCAAGTCCAACCTCGTCACCGCACGCCCCGACACCACCCTCGACGAGGCCGATCGCATCCTCACCAGAAATCGAGTGGAGAAACTTCTCCTGGTGGACGATCAATACCGATTGAAGGGATTGATCACGATCAAGGACATCGACAAGATGCACCGCTACCCCATCGCCTGCAAGGACTCACGCGGCCGCCTCCGCGTCGGGGCGGCGGTCGGCGTCCACGATCATGAACGCGTCGCCTCGCTCATCAAGGCCGGCGTCGACGTCCTCGTCGTCGATAGCGCCCACGGCCACACCCGAAACGTCATCGACACCGTCCGCAAGATCAAGGCCGACCACGATATCGACGTCGTCGCCGGCAACGTCGCCACCGCCGAGGGCACAATCGCCCTCATCGACGCCGGCGCCGACGCCGTCAAAGTCGGCATCGGACCCGGCTCCATCTGCACCACCCGCATCGTCTCCGGCGTCGGCGTCCCCCAGATCACCGCCATCGCCCACTGCGCCAAGGCCGCCGCAGGCCGCGTCCCCCTCATCGCCGACGGCGGCATCCGCTACTCCGGCGACATCACCAAGGCCATCGCCGCCGGC
>JBGSYY010000174.1:0-6121 GCA_041750675.1 Isosphaeraceae bacterium
GCTCGGGCCGCTGGACACGGGCCAGTGCGGTGGCGTGGGCGGCCTCGAGGGCGGTCTTGATACCATTGAATCGCTGGCCATACGACTTTCGAGCCTCGGCCGGAAGGGTTTTGAGCCGTTCCTGGGCAACGCGGACCTTGCCCTGCTTTTGACCGAGAAATTCGATTCGCGCGGCCTCGACGGCTACGGCGTCACGGGCCGTGGTGAACGCGGCGACGCCGGTTGCCTGGAGGGTGTCGAGGCCGGCGAGCGCCTCGGCCGCGTCATCCTGCTCGGTACGCGAAGCCATGGGATGCGTGCGCCTCGTCTCGTGGACCCGCCGGGGGTCGAGCGGTGGGGTCAGGCCGAGACGGCGGCGCGAGGCGCGTTCGTCGTGATGTGTGGCCGGATCTTGTCAATGATGGCGTCGAAGGTCTCGGGATCGCGAATCGCCAGTTCGGAGAGGCTCTTGCGATCGAGGCCGATATTGGCGAGCCGCAGGCCCTGGATGAGCTGGCTGTAGCGCAGGCCGCGCATCTCGGCGGCGGCCGAGAGGCGGGTAATCCAGAGGCGGCGGAACTCACGCTTCTTGGTACGACGGTCGCGATAAGCGAACATGCCTGCGCGGAGCAAGGTTTCCTTGGCTGTGCGGAGCAACCGGCGACGGCCGCCGACAAAACCCTTGACCGCCTTAAACAGTCGATTCTTGGCCTGGTTACGGGCGGCGCCCTTGCGTGCTCGCATCGGAGGAACTCTCGTCTCTGATCGAAATCGGGATCGTGTGGAGTGGTGTGTGTCGGTCGGAACGTCGTCTGGAAACCCCAAGCAGGCGTTGCTCGTGCGGCGTATTCGTCTCAGCGGGGTTCAGGTCGGTATCAGCCTTGTGGGGTTTCGCCTTCGCCGGTCTCATCCTGAACGGGAAGCTGGGGTAGCGCGGGCTTGGCGATCAACAGAGCGAGCCGAAGCCGTTGGCTGACAGCCGGATTATTGAGCACCCTTTTTCGACGCAGGCGGCGGATCTTGCTTCCGCTCTTGTGGCTGTTCAGGTGCGACGAGCCGCAGGGTTTATGCATTACCTTGCCGGTCGCCGAGACCTTGAACCGCTTCTTGACCCCTTTATGGGTCTTCAACTTGACGCTAGGCATGGGGCACCAACGCCCGGCGTGATCGGCACGGGCGCCTGTGAAAATTTCGGGTTTCGAATTTTGGGATCGACGAACCGGTCGCGGCCGCAAGGCCGTGGACTTAGGCCCACTCCGAATCAGGTGGAGCGAGAAGTCGAGTCGCAGAGTGTATCACGGGCGGCCCCGGCCCGCCAAGCCGGTTCCGCCCGTTGTTTGTATCGTATCGAGAGCGAGGGTCAGGTCCGAGGTGCGATGAGCGCGGTCAACCGCTTGCCTTCCATTGAGGGGGCCTTCTCGACCTTGCAGACATCCTCAAGCAGTTGCAAGACCTCCTCCATGACGCGCTTACCTTCCTCGATGTGGGCCAGCTCACGGCCCCGGTACAGCACATTGACCAGAACCTTGTCTTTTTCTTCGAGAAACTGGCGGGCCTTGCGGACCTTCACGCGGATATCCTCGTCGCCGGTCTTGGGCCGGACTCGGATCTCCTTGACCTGCACCTGGTGGGTCTTTTGCTTGGCCGAGCGCTTCTTTTGCTCGTACTTGAACTTGCCGTAGTCCATGATCTTGCAGACCGGCGGTCGTTCCTGGGGGGCGACCTCAACCAGGTCGAGGCCGGCCTCTCGGGCCATATCCATGGCTTTGCCAGTGGGAACCACCCCCATCATCTGGCCATCGGCGGCAATCAGGCGGACGGGCGTGATCCGGATCTGCTCATTGAAGCGGAGCCCACGCTCCTGGGGCTGGGTGCGGTCGAAACGAGAAATGGCGTCCTTCTCCTCTGGAGACAAGGGGAATGAAAAACCTCACAAGCCCTACGGAGTCGTTCGTCGGCACGACGACAACCCCGCGACGGCCTTCGCACCCAAGCCCGCCGCTCGGCGGAGACCAAACGGTGCGCGAGGCAACACAGAAAACTATAGAGATAACCGGATTGTGTCAAGCGCGGCGAACCGGGCCCGGATCTTCGGTTTGGCTCTGGACCAAGAGATCGCGGCAAGCAAGCGAGGGTCTCGCCAGCACGTTCTCACGTGTTTCTACTCTCCGGACCAAGGCCAAAGGCTCACGCCGTGCTCAAATCGTTTCACAAATTACGCCGAAAAAAAAGTGGATGCGGCGGAAGGCGAATCAACGAGGCCCGCTCGCGACGCCGAGTGTTGCGATCCGCGCTCGTACACTCTCGGTCATCCGAGTCAGTCGTGGAGGTCGCAGGCCGGCGGACGCGACCGACGCGAAGTCTCGGTCGGCAGCCTGGAAGTGGGCGAGGGCCTCGATCCGACGGTCGGCCGCGCCGCCGGCCAGGATCGCTTCTCCCGATTCCTTGCGCAACGCCCCTTGAAGCAGCGCACGCTCAGGATCAGTCGCCGATTGTCCCGGCTCGTGAAGTCTTTCCAGGCCCAGTCGCGCCTGGGATTCGGACTCGGCGAACTGACCGTCGGCACGCGCGGCCCGGGCGCATTCCAGGTGGGCCTCGGCGCGGGCACGCTCGATGTGGGGCTGGCCCGGATCTTCGGCCTCCAATCCCTCAAGTTCTGCAAGAATTTCCTCCAGCGTCGCGGCGGCGGACGCGGTTTCGCCTCGATCCAGTCTGGCCCGAATCTCGTGAATTGCGACCCAGGCGTGGAAAAACTCGACATCGCGGCTGGGCGGGTCGCCAAAGGCGGAGTGCAAGCGATCCATGCGCTCGCTGGCCAGAGCGAGCTGTTCTTTCGAGTGTTCGGGCTGTGCCAGTTCGGCGAGGACTTCCGCGAGCCGCACCCTTGCGCCCGTCAGGTCGAGCTGGTCGGTCAGAGGGCGCGAGTCGTTCTCCTCAAAGGCGGCATGTACCTCCTGGGGAGTGTCGGCGGCGAGGGGTACCAGCGTCGCGACCGCCTCTCGGAGAAAGGCCTCGGCGTCACCGAGATTGCCCCGCAGGTGGGCGACCGAGCCAAGTCGATCGAGCGCTCGGGCCAAGGTGCGGCGTGCATTGGGATCGCCACCTGCTGTTTCGACCAATCGTAGGGCGTCGACTCGCGCGGATTTATAAGCGGCTTCGGCCGCGCTGAACTCACCGAGCAGGCTGTAGGTGTCGCCCAGATCGATGAGGCTCTGAGCACGCATGTCGAGCCGCGTGGGTGATTCGGGCAGTGTCTTGAAGGCGTCGATCGCGCCGAGAAGCAAATCGCGCGCGCGTTCCGGCTCGCCCATCAGACGCGAGAGGTTGGCAAGCCGTCGATCGGCGTCGGCGGCGCTCTCACGCAGCGGGAGGTTGTCCGGCTCACGCTCGCGAAATCGGCGGTTGTATTCGGTCGCTTGCTCCAGGAATGGTCGGCGGGCATTGGCCGGCAATCGCGCGGCGAGCTGGCGGTCGCCCAACGCGATGAACTGGCTGATCAACTCGGTGCCGATGGCCAGATGGTCGCGTGCGCGCTGCTTGGCTTCCAGGGCCACGCCGAGAGCCTTCGCCGTGTCTGCCTCGGCACGTTCGGCCTTGAGCTGGGCCTTGAGAGCGATTTGCTTCTGACCCTCCACCAGAATGTTGTTCACGGCGAGGCCGATCAGGCCAGCGACCAGCAGGCCGAGTGCCGCGGCCACCAGCGGCTTGTGGCGGCGGGCCCACCGAGCGAGGTGAGTGGTCCACGGTTCTTGGTAGCTGGTTACCGGCTCGTCGGCCAGCCAACGCTCGAGATCATCGGCGAGGGCACGCGCGGAGGAATATCGCTCTGTCGGCTCCAGCCGCATGGCACGCTGACAGAGGGAACCCAGGGCTGCGGGAACCCGAGGGTTTACCGTCTCCACGGGAGCGAATTGACCTTTACCGACGCGACGTAACGTTTCCTGCAGCGGCAGCCCCGAGACCGGCGGCTGATCGGTCAGCAGCGTGTAGAGAGTCGCGCCCAGACTGTAGATGTCACTCGCCTCGCCCACTTTATCCTGCTCACCGCGAGCCTGTTCGGGACTCATGTACTGGGGCGACCCCAGTGTCTCGCCGGCGAGAGTGGGCACCTGACTCCCCGACGAGGAATGGAGGACCAATTGCGAGGCCGTCACGCTCGGCTCGATCGTCGAGTCGGTGATCAAGGTATCGGCCTGCGATCCCTCGCCGGTTTGTTTGAGCTTGGCCAGGCCCCAATCGATGATCAAGGTCTCGCCATAAGGTCCGAGCAGGATGTTTGAGGGCTTGAGGTCGCGATGAAGGACGCCCCGACCATGTGCATAGGCGATCGCCTCGCAAACGACCAGGAACCGCCTGAGGAGCGGGCGAATCCGAATCGACCAGTCTACGGCACGCGGCGATTCGGCCACTTCGGCGTGGAATCGCTTGATTGCCTGCTGGAGCGTACCGCCGTCGACCAGGCGCATGGCGTAATAGGGACGACCGTCGGGAAAGGTGCCCTTGCCGTAGACCGGGATGATGCCGGGATGCTCGAGATTGCCGTTGATCTCCGATTCACGCAGGAAGCGGGCGCGGAGGCTGTCGTGACGAAGGATCTCGGGCCGCATCACCTTCAGGGCGACAGTTCGGCCGACTTCCACGTCGCGGGCGATATGGACCTCGCCCAGGCCGCCGCGTGCGAGCAGCTTCACGATCTGAAAGCGACCCTCAGCGGATTGCTCCACGGGATCGCGGATTTCGAATGTCGAGGCCAGAATGCGCCCCGCCTCGGTCCATTGGTCCGAGCCGGAACGATGAACCTGGGTCACCGCCGATGGATCGGCGGATGTCTGCGTCGCTCCGTGACGCCCGAACGAGGCGACCGCCGCGTCGAGCGAAGCGCCGTTGCTCAGGTCAAGCCCTTCAAAGACGCGGTCCAAATCCTCGTCATTGCTGGGCTCGCGATCGATCTCGGCTTCAAGCTCAGGTAAATCCTCGGACTTCAGCGACCCACGCTCGACGAGCAATTCGACGAGCGATTGCCGGCGACCAGCGGCTGTCCAGCTCTCGAGACCGCCGAGCATCGCCGTGCGGTCCAGCCGGCCTCGGCTATGGGCCAGGAGAGCGATCAGCAAATCTCGCTCGGCATCAGTTCGCGCCATCATCGGCATCCAGAATTCATGCGGTGTTGCGTTGCCAGATCGCCCTGGAACCGGGTCAGCTCACGCTCACCAAACATTATGCCTGATCGAGCCTCTCAGGTCCGGTCAATTCACGAGATTTCCTTTGGAGATCTCACGCGCGGCGATTAGCTCAAGCGCTCGCCGCTCGGTGGATCGCTCAGCCCTTTCTGGGCCATCAGCTCAGCGAATCGTGCCTTGACCCGGCAGGTGCGGATGCGGACCTGCTCGGAGGTCATCCCCATCATCTCGGCCACTTCGGGAACCGACCACTCCTCGATCGTCCGCAGAAAAAACGCGAGGTAGCTGGTAACCGTAACTTCATGGTCCAGTTCGAGCAGCGCCTCCCAGACCAGGGAGACCGACTCCCCCACGTCGAGCGAAGACGACGACGCGCCATCGGCGGGAATCAGACTGCCCGTGCCGTCGTCAAACCCGACTTCATGCTTGCGTAGCCGCTTTCGGGCGATGTCAGCCGCCTTGTTGCGTGCCACAACACTTACCCAGCCGGCGACCTGGCTCTGAAGCAACTCCGGCTGCTCGCCGCCAAATTTGCGCACGATCTCCAGCATCACCTCTTGCACGCAATCCTCGCGGTCGGATGTCGACAATCGACGTACACCCGGGCAGCCATTCACGATCTTGAAGCAGTAGGCGTAAAACCGGTCCCAGGCCGCACTCTTCGCCTGCTTGGACTTCACCAGTCGATCGCGTTGTTCGTCCACTTGAACCATCCCGCGCCTCTCCAGAGGTCTGGTAACGGACAGCATTCTCACAAAGTGTGCGTCATCGCATCGCGTGTCTCTGCTCAGTGAACTATAGGCACCCCCGGCTTCAATCGCAACTAGCGCGGACCACGAATCTGCACAAATGATCAGTATTCGAAGCGTTCCGATCCAGCATCAGCATCGGGCTCGGCGGCGGGTGCCGGAGCGGGTGGGGCGGCATGCGTGGTGCGTGCCTCGATTTCCTGGCGGAGGCGG
>JBGSYY010000175.1:0-14430 GCA_041750675.1 Isosphaeraceae bacterium
CGCCGCCGGCTCGCCGGTGGCTTTCAAGACGAGGCCCAGGTTGGTGTAGCTGCCAGCCAGCCGGTGCTGGTACTCGGACGCGCCGGGCTGGGCGGCGACCAGGGCTTCGAACCGCGAGATCGCCGCCTCACCCTGGCGGCGGGCCTCGACGTTTCGGCCCAGGATCGAGAGGAGACGTGCCAGATCATACTGTCCCTCCGCGAGCAGCGCCTGCTCGCGGGGGCTAGGGTTAGGCTTCGCGGCGAGCTCCCTTGTCAGTTCCTCGTAAAACTGCACGGGCTTTGTGAGTAGTCGCTCGCGTAGGACCCTGGGCACTTGCTCGCCGGTGAGTACCTCCTCGCTGAAGCCGGTGTAATAATCGGAAATGGCGGCCATGGCGCCGTCGAGGCGCTGGTCGGCCAAGGTCTCGGCTTTCTTGGTCTCCGTGAACTGGGCGGAGAGGTCGCGGTTGGCCTTCGCCTGGACGGCGATGACCGTGACCGTGCCGCCGACAAGGGCAAGTATGGTCGCGGCACTCAGGGCGGCGATTACCGGCTTGCGCTTGCACCAGAGCCAGGCGCGTTCGGGCACACCGACTCGGCGGGCGGTGATTGGGCGGTTGTCGAGCCAGGCGTGCAATTCGTCGGCGAGTGCCTGGGCAGTTGCGTAGCGGCGGCGAGGGTCTTTTTCGAGGCACTTGAGGCAGATGGTTTCGAGGTCGCGGGGCGTCTGGGTGTTGAGTTTGGTGGGCGGCTCGGGGGGTTGTTCTTTGACCCGGGTGAGCGTGTCAACGATGCTATCACCCTTGAACGGGGCCTGGCCGGTCAGGAGGGCGTAGAGGACGGCACCTAGGCCGTAGACGTCGGTGGCCGTGGTGATCGTGCCGCGATGGCCTGACGCTTGCTCGGGAGACATATAAGCAGGTGTACCGAGGATCGCGCCGGTGGCGGTGATCTCGTCGTCGACTTCGAGGCGCTTGGCGAGCCCGAAGTCGGTGATGTGGGGGGTGGCGTGGTGCAGGTCGAGAGGTCGCGATGACTCGCCCCCACCTCGGTCCTCTCCCCGGGGCAAAGTGGGAGAGTAGGCGGGGAGGCCAGAGACGAGGATGTTGGCGGGTTTGAGGTCGCGGTGGAGGATGCCACGGGCATGGGCGTGGGCGATGGCTTCCGCGGCTTCGGTAACGAGTCGGGCGGCGGCGCGTGGGTTCGCCTTCAAGTCAGAAATCAAGGGGACGAGGCTGGGGCCCTCGATGAGCTTCATACTGAAATAGCGCTGGCCTTCGTGCTCGCCGACCTCGTGGACGGGGACGATCCCGGGATGATCGAGCAGGGCGACGGCTTCGACCTCTTTCTGGAAGCGGCGGAGATCGTCGTTGTGGGCGAAGTGGCCGGCTTTGAGCATCTTGATCGCAACCAAGCGATTGAGGCTGATCTGGCGGGCCTGGTAGACGACACCCATGCCGCCGTGGCCCAGCTCGCGCTGGATTTCGTAATCGCCGAAGTAGCGGACGAACTGGGGAGGGGATTGTGTGTTGGATGGCGAGGGTTGAGTGGGGGAGCCGCCGGGTGACCAGGGGGCGGTCACGTTGATTGAGTCGGTGGTTGGCGGATCTGGATCGATCGGAACGGCCAAGTCTTGAAGGGGCGCGGAAGCGGAGAGCAGGTCGTCGAGTTCGGGGCGGAGGTCAGGGTGCTGGGCGAGGAATTGGGTGATGTCGGGCGGGTTGCCGGCGTCGGCGGCTTGGCGGTAGTCGGTGATCGCGGAGTCGAGCCGGGACTGGCGGTCGTCGGGGTCGATCGGGTGACTCATGGTGGACTGGCTCTCTATCGAGAGGGAAACGGCGGGGGTCGACGGCGACCTTACCTTCTGTCATAAACGGGACGAAGGCGGAAATCGAGGGCGAAATGGGAACTTGTGGAATATTCCCAGGTTAGCGCGGCTGGTCACATCCCAAAACGGGCGGGGAATGCGGACGTTGTCGATCGCCGCGTGAGGCGTGGCGAACCGGGGGCATGCTCGGAGACTCGCTATCCCCTGTAACGCATTGTGTTTTCATATGTGAATGCGTGCATTTTTCCGACTCATTCGACGATGCGGACGTGCAGCTCGCGGAGCTGGCGGGTGTCGACGGTGCCGGGGGCTCCGGTCATGAGGTCGGTGCCCTTGGCGGTCTTGGGGAAGGCAATGCAGTCGCGGATGTTGGTGAGGCCGGCGTAGAGCATGACCATGCGATCGAAGCCGAAGGCGATGCCGCCGTGGGGTGGAGCGCCGTTGCGGAGAGCGCCCAGAAGGAAGCCGAACTTCTCCTGAGCCTCCTCGGGTGAGAGGCCGAGCAGGGTGAAGATCTTGGATTGGATTTCGGAGTCGTGGACGCGGATGGTGCCGCCGGCGGCTTCCTCGCCGTTGATGACGAGGTCATACGCCTGGGCGCGGACCTTGCCGGGGTCGGAGTCGAGCAGGTGGAGGTCTTCGGGGAGGGGCATGGTGAAGGGGTGATGCTCGGCGACCCAGCGGTTTTCTTCGGCGTCCCAGTGGAGGAGCGGGAAGCGGACGACCCAGGAGTAGTGGAACGTGGCGGGATCGTAGAGCTTGAGGTCGGCGGCGAGCTTGGTGCGGAGGGTGGTGAGGCACTGGCTGGTGACGGCCTCGGTGTCGGCGACGATCAGGATGAGGTCGCCGGACTTGGCGTTCAGGCGCTGGCGCAGCTCGGCCTGAAGTTCGGGGGTGAAGAACTTGGCGGTGGGGCCGGTGAAGGTGTCGGCGTCGACCTTGAGCCAGACGAGGCCCTTGGCACCGAAGGTTTTCATTTCCTCGGTGAGGGCGTCGAGATCCTTGCGGCTGTATTTCTCGGCGGCTCCCGGGGCGCAGAGGCCGCGGACGCGGTTGCCGGCGGCGAGGGTGGCCTTGAAGACCTGGAAGTCGGTCCTGGCGGCGATTTCGGCAAGGTCGATGAGTTCGAGGCCGTAGCGTAGGTCGGGGCGGTCGTTGCCGAAGCGTTCCATGGCCTCGTGGTAGTCGAGGCGGGGCAGGGGGAGTGTCACGGTCTCGCCGGAGAACTCCCTGGCGATGGCCTGGACAAGGACTTCCATGGTGGCGAGGACGTCCTCGAACTCGACGAACGACATCTCGACGTCGAGCTGGGTGAACTCGGGCTGGCGGTTGGCGCGAAGGTCTTCGTCGCGGAAGCAGCGGGCGATCTGGAAGTAACGATCGTAGCCGGCGACCATCAATATCTGCTTATAAAGCTGGGGCGACTGGGGCAGGGCGTAGAAGTGGCCGTTGTGGACGCGGCTGGGGACGAGGAAGTCGCGTGCGCCTTCGGGTGTGGAACGGCCGAGCATGGGGGTTTCGACTTCGACGAAGCCCTGGTCGCTCATGGTGTTGCGCATGAGCTGGGCCATGCGGTGGCGGAGCAGGAAGATGCGCTGCATGGCGGGGCGGCGGAGGTCGAGGTAACGATACTGGAGGCGCAGCTCCTCGTTGGGCTCGCCGGTGGAGGAGGCGGTGATCTCGAAGGGGGGGGTGGGGGTGCGGTTGTAGATCTCGAGGTCAGTGGCGCGGACCTCAATCGCGCCGGTGGCGAGTTTGGGGTTTTCCTTACCGGCGAGGCGGTGGGCGACGGTGCCCTTCACGCCGATGACGAACTCGGAGCGGAGATCGCGCGCGGCGTTCATCAGGGCTTCACCCTGGTCCGGCTCGAAGACGACCTGGGTAAGGCCGTAGCGGTCGCGGAGGTCGATGAAGATGAGGCCGCCGTGGTCGCGTCGGGTGTCGACCCAGCCGTTGAGGATGACGGACTGGCCTTCATGGGAAGCGTTCAGTTCGCCGCAGGTTTGGGTGCGCTTGAGCATTGGGGTTCCGGGTCATCTTTCGAGGAGAGGCTGATACCGTGCAGACACCCCGGCGCGGAGTGGGTTCGTGCGGGCCGGGGGTCGGAAGAGCGTTAAGCTAGCCGTGGGTGCGAGGGAGCGTCAAGCGGGAGAATTGGCTGGGGCGGATTCCTTCAATTCTGATGCGCGAACGTCGGGTTGGGTGGATTGGGATGAGTTTGCGGTAGGGGGCCGTTGCTGGTGGAGTGGTCTGGACTTCACGGTGGTGCGCGCGAACGTCTGGTTGCACCGATCCTGGCGACTTTGACGGGGAGGGCGGATGGCGCGGGCGGTCTGGGGTTCGTTGCGTGCTGGGACTGATTTCGTCGAATTCGAAGCGCGAACGTCGGGTCGAGCGGAATGGGGCGGGATTGGCGACTTTAAGGGATTGGCCGAGTGGGGACGAATTGCCAAGGAGCGGTCGACAAGGATACGGCCGACAGGGAGATGATCGGTGGGGTGACGGGTTCGGTATCGGGCGATTTCCAAGGCGGCCTGGGCTGTGTGGGCGGTGCCGTGGCCGCTCCACTTCCGGGGTTTCGGGGACCCAAGCTGAAACCACGGACACCTGCCCGAGCTTTAGGCGAGCGAAGTAACCGTTGCGGTAAGCGGACCAGCGGCGACGGGGTCGGCGATGTTTTCAAACAACGGTTCCTGACACCTTTTCTGGCTCTGGTTCGGGTCGAATTCTGTCGGCCAACCAGTTGAGAAAGCGTTCCACAGCGTCCGGGGCGGCGACTTGATAGCGAGCGTGCGTTGATATCTGTACGCGGCCGACCTTGATCGTCACCCCATCCGGCAGGCAGGCGAAGGCGTCCTCGTCGGTGCGGTCGTCTCCTAGATAGAAGACGAGTCGTTGAGCCGGTTCGACGAGATGCTGAAGAACCCAATGGATCGCCTGCCCCTTGTGCCAGGAAACGCGCGGGCGGATCTCCCAGACCTGATGGCCGGGGTTCAGCACGAAACGATCCAGATCACTGGCCATCACTTGGGACACGATGCGGTCGACTTCATCTCGGAGGTTGGGGGAAACATTGCGATAGTGGACGCTCGCGGTCAGGCCTTTGGGTTCGACCAATGCGTCCGGTATGTTCGCGAGCTGCGTCTTCAGTTGCGTTGCGAGTTTCGCCATGGAATCGACCAGGGCAGTGGCCGTCGGTTCCAGGAAAGCGAGTGCGCGACCCTGGATTTCCAGGCCGTGGTTACCCGCGTAGATGAGATCCGGCAATCCGACTCGACTGGCGACATCCGCAAGGCTTCGCCCGCTGACGATCATTACGGTCACGCGCGGAATGGCGGCTAGGCGGACCAGGAGATCGCGGACGGATGCGGCGAGCCGGGCGTCGTCGGGATGAAGGCAGATGGGCGTCAGGGTGCCATCGAAATCCAGCCCCAGCAAGATCGGTTCACCTCGATCGATTCGACGAGCGATCTCGGGCAAGCTTTCCATCAAGCTGAGGGGCGTCATGATTCGTTTGGGCCCTCGGGGAAATCGAATTTGAGCAGGCTAGAGAGAATTTTGCCGGCCCAACGATAGACGTTGTATTCCTTCACCTGCGCTCGCATCCTTTGCATGCGTCGTCGCCGCTCCTCTTCCGGCATGATCAGAGCGCTGTGGATCGCCTCGGCGATCTCTGCGATCGAGAAGGGATTTACCTGGAGCGCATCGCCGAGTTCCCGGGCGGATCCGGTGAAACGGCTCAGGATGAGAACCCCGTCGTCATCGTGCCGACTGGCCACGAACTCCTTGGCTAGGAGATTCATGCCATCGTGAAGCGAGCTGACGATGCAGAAACGAGAGAGCAGGTGCAGGGCCATCATGTCCACTGCGCCTTGCTGTTCCTTGATATAAGCAAATGGCTCCCAACCATCCTTCCGCCACCGATCGTTAATCTCGCGTACGGTGTCGTCAACCTCTTGATTAATTTGTTGATAGGCAGGCACATGAGTGCGGCTCGGCACGGCGACCTGTATGAATCGTATCCGGCCCCGATATTCGGGATGAGTCTCAAGCAGGTAGTCGATCCCTCGCAACCGGTCGGGGATTCCCTTGGTGTAGTCAAGGCGCTCGATGCCGACCCCGATTGGTTCGTCCTTCAAATTAAGCTTGCGCCGCCAGCGTTCCATGGCGGCCTCGACCTCGAGACCCCGGGCCAACCGGTCCTGGGCCTCGAAATCAATGCTGATCGGAAACGGTCGCACCTGTGTGGTGTGACCGCCTCGGTGGATCTCGGATCGATCGATGTCGACCATCGCCTCGATCTCGCGATCGACCGTATCCAGAAAGTTCTGGCAGTGATAATGCACTTGGAATCCCAGAAGGTGGTTGCCGAGCAATCCGTCGAGGAGTTCTTCTCTCCAGGGGAAGGTGCGAAAGACCTCTCGATTCGGCCAGGGGATATGCCAGAATTGGGCCACGATCAGTTGCGGATTGGCCTGCTTCAGCATGCGTGGCAACAGGCAGAGATGGAAATCCTGGACAAAGACAAATGCGGGCTCGTCACCCACCTCTTCGAGGACAGCGTCGGCGAAAAGTTGGTTAACCTCACGGTACTTTTCCCAATCATGAGGGGCAAATCGCGGGCGCGTGAAGGTAATGTGGCAAAGCGGCCATAGCCCACCATTGGCGAGTCCGTAGTAGTAGCCCTCCTCCTGCTCGGGGGTGAGCCAGACCCTGCGGAGAGTGTAACGCGGATCTTCCGGTGGCACCCTGATGCGATCGTGTTCATCGACCACCGCGCGATCCGCATCGCCGCTACCGTGGGCCACCCAGGTCCCGTCACAGGCGAGCATCACAGGGTGGAGCGCTGACGCCATCCCGCTGGCCGGGTTGAGCACGGTGATATTCAATCCATCATACCTGTGGATGAACGGCTCCCGATTGGCCACAACGATGAACTGATATTCACTCATCTTTTCTTCGATGAGCTGATGAAGGTTATTTTGAGTAAAGACCATATTTCGGCTCTCCGTGATTTGGGCGATGAAATTTAAAGATGAAGTGATGCGTCGGCTGGATCATGAGAGAGCAAGCGGACGGCTCCCCGCAGGGGGATTTCGACCCAGTCGGGACGTTCGGTCAAATCGGCATCGATTTCCAGGAGAGCTTTTTCCAAACAGAACAACTCGAGAAGGCGGTAACTCGCGGTCAGTGATTCCGGAAGCATCGCCGTCGGATGGAGTGCTTTGAGGTATGCCGAGAGGAAATCTCCGGTCACGTATTCGTACCAGCGCGAAGCCCATGTCTCCAGCGCAGCTCGATCCTCGGACCGGATCACCCCGGGCGAGCGGCCCCGAACATCGGTGAGGCCCAGAAGAACGCTCTGGACTGCGTAATCCAGGGACCGAATCATGCTAGCGACGTCCCTCAGAGGAGACCGCTTGATGCGTCGTTCGCCGATAGGGCGAGTCGTGTCCCCTTCGAGGTCGATGATGACAAAATCCATGCCCGTGAAGAGGAGTTGACCGAGGTGGTAATCGCCGTGACACCGAATGCGCTGCCCGACGAAGGAAGGGTCGAGGATCGCGCGAAACCTCTGAATAATCGTCTCCTTGTTTGTCACTATCTGGTCGGCCAGTGGTCGAGCGGATTGCGGGATGTCATCGCGAACGTGGTCCATCCGTTCGCAGAGACGCCCGGTCAGGTTGCGCAATGATTGGTAGAGCGAACGCTGATAGAGCTTGCCGAACGGCTCCGGAGCGAATGCGGGATCGGCTGTATTCGCGGAGAGGGCGCGATGCGCATCCGCGGTTCTCAGCCCCAGCCTACAGGCGGATTCGCGATATCCTCCCACCATTTCCTGCCAGGGATCAGTCTGCATCTCGGTCCGTTGACCCTCCCGCTTCAGGGCAGGAAGTAAGGGAGTCTGGATTTCCCCCGGTGCGAGGGCGGCCGTCCTCTCGAAGAACTGGCTGAGTTGATCGACGGTGTACTGCCAGGCCGTCCCGTGGTTCTTGACGAAGCGACGCAGCACGCCCAGGGTGATCGGTTCCGTGCCTCTCCGCCGGTATTCGATGGAGCCCATGACCGGGGCGACGCCGTGATCGTTGGTCTTCGTCGCCAGATATCGTCCGATCTCAAGGCCTGGATTGATGCCGTGCTCCACCGTGCGAAACATCTTGAGCAGAAACGAATCGCCATAAAAAATGGTTGAATTGATGCGGTCACTGCGACGGAGCGTAAGCGGAAGATCCTCAATAGCGTCGAGGTCGACTTCGTCCAGACCAGGGAGCGGAGCCGCTTCGATCTCGCCATCCTCAACGGATTGCGACCTGCCGGCGAGGATGCCGCGGAGCATTGCTCGACAGCAACCTGGCACAGCCAAGGCATCGCACAGGACTCCGGGCTCGGAACCGGAGATCTCGGCGAATCCCGCCATCTCCCGGGGCATTAGGAGTTGAGCGATCTGGTCCTCTCGAATGAATGTCAGCCCCAGGGAGATCGACTCACTGATTTCGCCAACGACATCGGCGAGAACAATCAGGTGCCAGACGGTGAACTCACCGACTTGAATGGGGGCGACGCTCACGATTTTGCATTTTCTCAATGATCGGCCCGAGATGAGCTTATTGCGGCGAAGGTAGTTGGGCAGGATCGCCTCGATTTCCTCCCAGTGACTCGGCTGGAACCGGGTGGAAATTTTCCGCTTCGTTTGAAGGACTGGTATCTGATCCTTCACGGCATCATGAGGCTCCGAGTTTTCTAGGGCGGGAATCGGTTGTGGTGTCAGTGAGAACCAAATGAACCCGTGAGGTCCGATCGTCAGCACATACGGTGTTTCCATCACCTGGGGGAACCGGGTGCGACCGAACAATTCCTCGGGGATACAGCCCGCGTAGTCCTTCAGGTCGAGCTTGACGTACTGGACGAACCGCGACAGGTTGGCGACCACGAGTACCCGCTCATCCTGAAACTCGCGGATAAAGGCGAGAACCTTGGTATTCTCCGGGCTCAACATCCGAAACGAGCCCCGGCCGAAGGCGAGAAACGACTTGCGTAAGGTCACCAATCGCTTGATCCACCAGAGGAGGGACGACGAGTTGCCTTGCTGCGCCTCGACGTTCACCGTTTCGAAGTGGTACTCGGAGTCGATGACGACCGGCAAATAGAGCCTCTGGGGATTGGCCCGGCTGAAACCGGCATTGCGGTCGGCGGACCACTGCATCGGCGTGCGCACGCCATTGCGATCGCCGAGATAAATGTTGTCGCCCATGCCGATCTCGTCGCCGTAGTAGATGACTGGCGTCCCCGGCATTGAGAAGAGCAAGGCGAACATCAGCTCGATCCGTCGTCGGTCGTTGCGAAGCAAGGGCGCGAGCCTGTGACGGATGCCCAGGTTGATGCGGGCATTGTTGTCCCGAGCGTAGGCCCGGTACATGTAGTCGCGTTCCTCGTCAGTCACCATCTCGAGGGTCAATTCGTCGTGGTTTCGCAAAAACATGCACCACTGGCAGGTCTCTGGGATGGCTGGCGTCTGCGCCAGGATGTCCTGGATCGGGAATCGGTCTTCCTGATGCAGGGCCATGAACAGACGGGGCATGAGCGGGAAGTGGAACGCCATGTGGCATTCGTCCCCCTCCCCGAAGTAGGCGACCGCGTCCTCGGGCCACTGATTCGCCTCGGCGAGAAACATGCGTCCCGGGTAGTTCTTGTCCACATGCTCGCGAAGCGACTTGAGAAATTGATGGGTTTTGGGAAGGTTCTCGCAGTTGGTCCCCTCTTGCTCGAACAAGTAGGGGATCGCGTCGAGACGCAAGCCATCGACGCCCATTTCGAGCCAGAAATCAAGGATGGGCAGGATCGCCTGTCGCACCGCCGGGTTGTCGAAATTGAGATCGGGTTGATGGGAGTAGAAACGGTGCCAGAAGTAGGAATTGGCAACTGGATCCCAGCTCCAATTCGAGGGCTCGAAATCCTGAAAGATGACCCGAGCCTCTTTGTACTTCTCGGGAGAATCACTCCACACGTAGAAGTCGCGCTCCGGGCTCCCCGCCGGTGCATATCGAGCGCGCTGAAACCATGGATGCTGGTCTGACGTGTGGTTCAACACCAACTCGGTGATGACCCGGATTCCTCGATCGTGGGCCACTTCGAGTAAGTTCTTGAAGTCATCGAGCTTCCCATATTGAGGATGAATTTGGGTGTAGTCGGCGATGTCATATCCATCATCCCTCAAGGGTGAGGGATAGAACGGCAGCAGCCAGATCGCTGTGACACCTAGATCCTGGAGGTAGTCCAGTTTCTGGGTGAGGCCCCGAAAATCTCCATGTCCGTCCCCAACGCTATCGAAAAACGCCCTGACATGGACTTCGTAGATGATGGCATCCTTGTACCAGAGCCGGTTCTCCTCGGACATGATGGCGATCCTGTGCGATTTTGGGTCAAACTCGGCAAATGGAGATCAAGAGCCGCAGAATGAAATGCAGCCGAGTCGGGAAAAGGTCTGAAAAAGGTGTCAAGAACCGTAGTTCGGGTCACAGCGATTAGCCCATTTCGTTATTTCATCCAGTGTCGGTTCCTGGTGGCGCTATGGGTCCGCACTGTCAGCCGGATTGGAATGTTTCCTGGATCAATTATTGTACGTGAGTTTGCGTGGGGAGCGCTTCATGCCTGGAGAGGCTGGCTGGGGAAACAGGGGAATCAGCTCGGGTTTGACCTGGCCGTCGGAGGTGAGGAGTCCCCAGTGGGGGCCGGGGCCGCCCTCGTCGCGGGATTTCCATTGTTCGTCGGTCATGGCGAAGTAGAGGTATTCGATGCCGGCCTGGTCGAGCAAGGGGAGGACTTCGCGGAGGTAGCGCGCTGTGTTCTCGGGGCTGGCCTCGGCACCGCCAATGGTGCCGCCGGCGGTGGGCCAGCCGAATTCGGTGAGGATGACGCGCTTGTCGGGGTGACGGGCTTGTAGCTCGCGCACGCGGTCGAGGGTGTCGGCGGCGGCCTTGTCGATCGAGAGGCCGCCCCAGTAGGGATAGATCTGGACGCCGAGGATGTCGACCTCGGCGGCAAGCTCGGGGTGTTCGAGCCAGGTATGAAGCAGCTCGGCGGTCGCGACGGGGACGTGCACGGCGGCCTTGACCTTGCGGAGGTACTGGATGTACTGCTCGACGGAGAAATCGCCCCGGTGCATGACCTCGTTGCCGACGATGACGGCCTTGAGTCGAGGATTGTCGCCACGGCCGAGGCGGATCAGCATCTCGATTTCGAAGTCGTTGAGCCAGGGATAGGGGCCGAGCGCTGAGCCTGCGATGCAATCGACCTCGGCGTTCTCGCAAATCTCGGGAAGGAAGCTGAAGGGACCGGTTGCCGAGTAGCACCGCACGGTACGCGCGAGAGTGCCTGCATACTGGACATCCTCACGGATCTCGGAGAGGAGGGGGAGGATGCCTTCGTGGGGCGTCTCACGATCGCGGAAGAGACTGAGACAGAGGCCGTGGAGGGGAGGCTTGGTCGCGGAAATCTGGGCGATGATCGGCGAGACGAGTGTTGCGGTGGAAATGAGCGGACCGGGGTGAGGGAGGGGACTTAGTCTCCGAGCCTGGGGCGGCTTGCGGGCTTGATCGTCGGGATCAACGGGAGGTGTTGCCGCGGGTGGACGCGGGCTGGCGTAGGGATTCTGGAACTTCGATTCGCGGGTGGACTCCAGTCCGGGCCCGCGCTGGGCGGGCGGGGTCGGTTCGCCCACGACGCCCTCGCCGTTGGCAATGGCGAGGCGATTGTTGCGTTCCTGGTCGTTGGGAAGGGTGAAGGTGAGAGTGCGCGGGGGGCGAGTCTGACCGGCTCGAACGGCGGTGGGCAGGAACTCCATGAAGGCGGGCTTGGGCGAGCCTTCGGCTGTGAATAGGCCCCAGTTCGGGCCGACGCCGCCTTCCGGACCCTGCTTCCACTTTTCGTCCCAAAGGCCGAAGTAGTAATATTCGATTTTATGTTGATCCAGGAGCGGAAGAATTTCGCGGAGGTAGCGAGCGGCGGCTTCGGGGCTGGCGACCGCCTCGCCCAGCGATCCGCCCGCGGTGGGCCAACCGAACTCGGTGAGGATGACGCGTTTATCGGGGTAGCGGCGCTGGATCTCCTGGACGCGCTCGACGGTGTACTGGGCGGCACCTTCGATCGATTTTCCTTCCCAGTAGGGGTAGATCTGGACGCCGCAGATATCGACCGCGGCGGCGAGCGCCGGGTGCTCAAGCCAGGCGGTCCAGGTATCGGCCACGGCGACGGGAACGGGGACCGCGGCTTTGACTTCCGCGACATGGTTGAGGAGTTGAGTCTCGGTGAGGTCGCCTCGGTGAAGCACTTCGTTGCCGACAATGACGGCCTTGATCCGGGGGTTTCCCTGGTTGGCCTGGTGGATAAGTAACTCGATCTCGGCATCGTTGCGCCAGCGCTCGGGGCCGATCCAGGCACCGATCAGGCAGTCGATCTCGTATTTGGTGCAGAATTCGGCGATCAGGTAGCTGCTGCTTTGGACGGTGTAGGTACGGATCGCGGAGGTGGCGCGGCTGGCGAACTTGACATCTTCGTCGACTGAGGAGGGCAAGGGATGGAGGGCCAGCGCCGGGCTTTCGTTGTCTCGGAAAGCCGTGAAACAGAGGCCCAGTAGCTTCGCCGTTTCCTGGGCGGAGGCGGAATCGGCGAGACTGGGCAACATGAGCGAACAGGCCAAGGCCCAGCGGATCATTGAGGCGCTCCTGGAAGCGAGGCGGGGGATATCGGTCGGTGGCTCGTGTCTGACCGTGGTCTGTCGAATCCTCTCCGAGGGGAGGAGTCGGTCGAAGCACGATCTCAGCGGCTTTTCTTACGGGACTTGCGGGATTGTTTTCGGGCGGCGCGCGCCTGTTTGCGGACGAGCTTGGCGGGGTCGGGGCGACGGGGTTGGGACGTGTGGTTGGGAAATGTATGTTCTATGGCTTGTTTCCACTTGGCCTCTCGGCCCTCGGGACCCAGAGCCAACTCCTCCTTTACCGAGGGCCAGTTGCCGCACATCATTTCATCGACACGATCGGCGGCGTAAGCGGCTTCGATCACGGCGGCGGATTCGATTGCGTCCAGATCGATCAGAGCGGAAACAGCCGATCCATTGACGACGTCCTCGTCCTTCAGGGATTCGTGGCGGGTTTGCAGGAAACGGGTCAGGATGTCGACACACTCGGCGCGGTGTTCGGGCCACTTGAGGCCGATCTGCTCGAGCATGGTGAAGCCGACCTGGAGGCTCGTGATCTGGGCAGAGGGATTGGTGAGGATATGGTCGGCGAGCGGCGGCAGGAGGCGGGGACCGAAGCTCTCCAGGGTATCGGGGAAAACCTCGTACCAGAACTCGTAGTCCTCGCCGAAGCGATCGATGGCACCCAAGAGGGCTGGGATGGATTCGACGGAATCGAGCGTGCAAAGCGCGAGCGAAGCCAGAAAGGGGCCTTGCCAGAAGTAGCCTTCATCGAGCTTGCGCAGGGCCTCGTCGGCGATCATTTGCTGGAGGGCGGGCGCGTGGTCGCGGGTCACCCCGCAGCGTTCCAGGACGTTTACCATCGCAACGTCCGTGGGGTCGATCTTTCGGATCAGGAAGCCCTGAAGTTCGGGGGGATACTCGTGCAATTTCGTGACGAGGGGGTCGGGCATGGGCGTTAGCTCCCGCTGAGCGAACGGAGATCATTCCAGAAGCCGGGATAGGTCTTGGCGACGCAGTTGGGGTCTTCGATGACGACGCCGGGGGCCTTGAGTCCGACGAGGGCGAAGGCCATGGCCATGCGGTGGTCGTCGTAGGTGGCAATGGTTGCCGGGTTGATCTGGGATGGGGGAAGGATGAAGAGGCCGTCGGGGTATTCGATGACCTCGGCGTTCAGTTTGCGCAGCTCGGCGGCGACGGCGGCGATGCGGTCGGTTTCCTTGTGGCGGATGTGAGCGACGTTGCGGATGCGGGTGGGGCCGTCGGCGAAGAGGGCGACGGCGGCGAGGGTCATCACCGTATCGCTGATGAAGTTCATATCGACATCAATGCCCTTTAAGGTGGCTTCGCCATGGACGGTGATGGCGGTGTGCCGGCGTTCGACGCGGCAGCCCATGTGCTCGAGGAGGTCGACGAAGGCGAGATCGCCCTGGACGCTGCGCGTGCCGAGGCCATCGACGGTGATCGAGCCGCCGGTGATGGCGGCGGCGGCGTACCAGTAGCTGGCGGCGGAGGCGTCGGGCTCGATGGCGTATTTGCAGGGTTGATAGTGGGCCGGCTCGATGGAGAAGCGGCGGAACTTGTGGTTGCTGATACGGACGCCGAAGGCTTCCATGACGGCGATCGTCATGGCGACATAGGGCTGGGAGACGAGCGGGCCGTCGATCTCGATGGTCGTGGGGCCGGCGGCACAGGGGAGGGCCATGAGCAGAGCGCTGAGGAACTGGCTGGAGGCGTCGCCTCGGATGTTGACGTAGCCGCCGTCGAGGCCGTCGGCCTGGATGGTGACGGGGGGGCAGCCGGTGTTGGCGTCGCTGCGTGCGTTGGCCCCGAGGCGGTTGAGGGCGAGGATCAGGTCGGCGAGGGGGCGCTCGCGCATGCGAGCGTTGCCGTCGAGGTGATAGCGGCCGTGGCCGAGGGAAACGAAG
>JBGSYY010000176.1:0-1712 GCA_041750675.1 Isosphaeraceae bacterium
CATCGCCGCGCCCATCGAGTGCCCCACCAGAAAAACCCGCGATCGATCCACGGGATAGCGATCCGCCAGCGCATCCACGACCCCTCCAATCGACCCGCCCGCCCGTGGCGACACCAGCAACCATCCCCGCTCGCGACACAACTTCACGATCTTCCCATCGCCATAGCTATCAAAAAACATATTCTCACTTCCACCCGCTCCATGCAGCGCCACCATTAACGGAACCGCCCCCCTCGTCCCCAGACCATCCGGAACGAACAACCGAGCCGGAACCGCGCGGCCTTCTCCAGTCGGTATCGCAGCCCAGAACTCACCCGATCGCCCCGACGTGAAATAGCGCGACCCCTCGCCTTCCGCGCCGATCATCCCTTCCAACGCCTTCAAACGCCGTGCCGCCGGTACATCCGTCTCCAGGACACCACCCGACGCCAGCGTCTGGAGTTGCTTCAACAACCCCCGCGCCGTGGCCCGCTCCATCGTCTCCACTTCTTCCGACCCTTTCGCCCACTCCCCAATCGCCGCTTCCGCAGTCTCCAGCCGCTCCTTCAACCGCCCCACCCGCGAGATCGTCATTCCCAAACCCTCGTGCCCCAGCGGCTCAGCACCGTCTCGGAACACGACAAGCAGTCGATGATCCCCCTCACCGATCCGCTCAACTCCAAGCTCCCCCTCAGCCGGCAGTCCCTCCATTCGCAGGTCCACCGTCGCCGCGACATCCCCGACCTCGGGCACAACCACCAACGCCGCCCGCGCCCCCTCCGGCGTCACCGCCTTCGGATCGACAAAAAATCGCTTGATTGCAAACTTCAGAGAATCCTCGCTCAAGTCCATCAACCGCCGCTCCGGCACCACCGCCAGCGACTCCGCCCAGCGATCCGCCCCTCTCGCCTCATCACCATGAAGCGTCCAGGTCGCAACCCCCAACGCTCGCGCCGCGTCCGTCAGCCGTAATCCAAAAAAACTCCGCACCGCCTGATCCAAAGCCCCCGATGCCTCCACCCGCGCTTCTGGCGTCGCCGACTCCCACGCCCGTTCCATCACCCGCACCCGACGCCCCAGCTCATAACGCGCCTCCTGAGCCGAAACGCCTGTGCTCATACCCAACCACGCCAAAACACCCAGCCACCCGCGCCCCAGTCGCATTGTCACGCCCTCCCGGTCCCCAGGTACTCGGCCCACTGGCCTCTCGCGATATACTTGACAGGGTGACCCAGAATGAAAAGTTGCTCGTAGTTTCCGAAACCCTGCCGCCCCGAGCCGAGCCACGGTTCTCCGGGAGATTCTCCTTCATCACGACTGCGGAAGTCGCCCCCCTTTTGCATCATCCTGCTCACCCATCCGCGAACACCAATCAACGAACGGCGC
The DNA here is from genome assembly GCA_041750675.1 of Isosphaeraceae bacterium. Taxonomy (GTDB): domain Bacteria; phylum Planctomycetota; class Planctomycetia; order Isosphaerales; family Isosphaeraceae; genus BPJS01. The sequence continues at coordinate 1,366 of JBGSYY010000176.1, forward strand.
GACGCCGTCTCGCCCCCGAGATCCGCTGATGAATCTCCTCCACTGGCTCTTCGGCAAGAAGCCCACTTCGCCGCCCACTGCGGCGCCGGACGGCTCCCCGTCCCGCCCCCCGACTTCCGGCCCCAACCTCATCGGCCCCCCCGATGCGGGTTTGCCATACATCTTTGTGAACGATAAGGGCCAAACCACGCTCGTTGATCGCATGACCTACGAGTATCAAAAAGGCCGACGTCCCGGCACCGAACCCAGGCCCGCCGACCTCGACGCTCTGCTCGCCCGGGCCGACCGCGTCCGCGTCCTCGACGGCGGCCTCTATCGCGACGACCCCCTCGGCCTCGCCGTCCTCG
>JBGSYY010000177.1:0-6298 GCA_041750675.1 Isosphaeraceae bacterium
TTGATGCCGTTGGCGCTGGAGACAACCAGAGGTCGACCCGCGCCGGGCGGTCGCGGTGGAGCAGCGCCAAGGAAGACCGACGCGCCAAGACCGGCGAGGGAGGACGCAAGGAAGTCGCGGCGATGGGGAACGGAAGGCTTCATCGAGGTGAGGCTCCGGTGGGACAGGATTGGTTCGCGAGACGGCGTCGAGCCGGATCGTCGAGGATGAGGATAGCGGCGCGAGAGGAAATGCTCCAATGGTTCGCGTTCACAGCGGTCGGTTTGAACCGTTCAAGGATTGCCCTTCGCAGGTTTGAGAGTCGTGGCTATCATTCCGTCGCGACCCGATGGGAGCTGAAAGAAAAGGCGGAGAAGGGGCAGTGTATGAGCGACATGGCGAACCGTTGTGAGGCACGTGGTCTGCGAGGAGGCATGGGCGTGCTCCTGGTCGCGGCAGCCTGTCTAGCTGGTTGCGCGACGGGAGTGGGTACGACGGCCTCGAGCTTTTTGAACCGAGTTCGGGAAAGTCCCGATCCGAATTTGCGGCATCAGGCCTATGCTCGATTGGCCGATCCGAATTGCTACGACAATGAAGAGCAACAGATCGAGGCAGCACGCGAGTTGTCGCAACGGCTCGACAAGAAGAGTGAGCCCCTCGTCACGCGGGCGGTCATCTGTCGGACGCTGGGCGAGTTGGGGCGGCCCGAGGCGCGCGATGCACTGGGTCGCGCGTGTGACGACCCCGAGCCGATCATACGAGCGGCGGCGTGCCGAGCGCTGGGACGTATTGGAAGTCCCGATGACGCCTTGCTGCTTGCGCGAGTGATGAGCGCGGACTCCAACAGCGATTGCCGAATCGCGGCGATCGAAGGCCTGGGCACGCTGAAGGCCAAGGATCCTCGGATCGCGCTTGTGCTCGTGGACGGCATGGAAAATCCGGACCCCGCGGTACGACTGGCGTCGTACCAGTCGCTCCAGCGGATCACAGGGAAGGACCTGGGTCCCGAGGTGGCAGCATGGCGGGCATCGATTCAGCCAGTCGCCGAGGCGACTAACGCAGCCCAGAGCGTCGATCCGGCGGCGGTGCCTGTGAGCGTCGAGGCCGAGGCACCGCCGGTAGCTCGTTGAATAGACCCGGCCTGGGGTGGCTGGTCTCCATGAGGCCGGATGGAGTGGCGGAGATCGAGCGGGTCTGGTCAAAATGCTGGGCGTGAACCGGCTGGCGCAGACTGTGTCTGAAGCTCCAGGCGCATTCTCTCGACACACACGCTAACGACCACCTCTTATGGACGCACATACACTCGATCTTCTGGAATTTGGGAAAATTCGGCAGATGGTCGCGCGCTATGCGGCTTCAACTTTGGGTAAGCAGGCGGCGATGAAGCTTGAGCCACTGGACGATCCAGCACGGGTGCGCGAAGAGCAGGCGTTGACGACGGAGATGGTCGACGCAGTTCGATCGCGTCTTGCTCCACCGCTGGGCGGCCTTGCGGATGTTCGTGATTCGGTGAAGCGGGCGCGCACCGGCGCAGCCCTGGAAGCCGTAGAACTGGCCGAGATTTCGGTGGTGCTTCGGGGGGTCCGCGATCTGCGTCAGTGGGTGGTTCGGATAGGCGAGCAATTCCCCAGGTTGGGTGGATTGGGGACGGATGTCTGGGAGTTCACGGGGCTGGCGAACGCGATTGAGACGAGCCTCGATAGCCGTGGGCATGTGCTCGACTCGGCGAGCCGCCGACTCACCAGCGTGCGTCACGAGATCGCGCAGGTCGAGCAGAGGATTCAAGAGACGTTGCGGCAGATGCTACGCTCGCCCGACGTGCGGCGAATCCTCCGCTACGCAAATTTCTCGATGGTTGGGCATCACTATGTTCTGCCGGTGGCACGCGAGCATCGCGGCGAGATCACGGGGTCAGTGCATCGAACCAGTGCGAGCAACGAGACAGTCTATGTTGAGCCGCAAGCCATAGCCGACCAATCAGCGCAGCTTTCCTATCATCGTGCGATTGAACAGAAAGAGGTGCGGCGAATCTTGAGGTGGTTGAGCGCCCTGGTGGGTCAGGAGGCTGAGTCTCTTCTGGCGACCTTGGAGACGATCGGACGGATCGACCTGATCCTGGCACGGGCGCGGTATGGGATGGACTTCGACATGACCGAGCCGGAGATCCACGAAGAGCAGGCACTCGTGCTGTTACAGGCTCGGCATCCTTTGCTTGAGGAGATCGTTCGGCAGCGAACCAAGGCGGCGATGGGGGAAAAGAGACAAACCGAGGGAGAAGCGTCAGGCACCGAGGCGGTGGTGCCGATCGACGTCAATCTCGGATTGCGTGCCTCGATATTGATCGTGACTGGGCCGAACACAGGTGGGAAGACGGTCGCGCTCAAGACGATCGGATTGCTGGCGGCGATGGCTCAGTCGGGGCTGCACATCCCGGCGAGGACAGGTTCTCGATTGCCGATATTCGATGACATCTTGGTGGATATTGGAGATGAACAGAGCATCGAGCAGTCACTGTCGACATTCTCCTCGCACGTTCGACGGCTGGTACAGATTCTAGGGCGAGCGAGTGAACGTTCCTTGGTCCTACTCGATGAGATCGGGGCGGGCACCGACCCCGTTGAAGGAGCGGCGCTGGGTCGAGCGTTGCTCGATGAGCTGGACTCCCTTGGCTGCCTGGCGGTGGTGACGACTCATATCGGAGATCTGAAGACATACGCTTTCCACAATCCACGGGCCGAGAACGCCGCGGTGGAGTTCGACATGGAGACGTTGCGTCCGTTGTATCGGCTCAGGCAGGGAGACATCGGTCAGTCGAATGCGTTGCAGATCGCAAGACGCTTGGCCTTGCCCGGCCATCTGGTCGATCGAGCGGGAGTCTATCTGGAGCAAGCACGAGGCCCGGAGTCGGCGGAGTGGCTGGTGTTGCAGAGGCTTCGGCAAGAGGCCGAGGCGGCGCGGGCCGATGCGTTGAGCGAGCAAGCGGAGGCGCGTCGTGTGCGCGAGGTTTTAAGTCAGAAGCTTGCGGATTTACAGAATCAATCCGTGGAGGAATCGCAACTCGCCGAGGCGCGAACACGGTTGGAACCTGGCGACCGGGTGGTAGTCCCGCGGTTCGGCTATGACCGGCCTGGTCGAATCGTGAAACTTGATCCGCGGCGCGAGACGGCGCTGGTGGCTATTGGGAATATGCAATGGGATGTGCCGATCGCTGAATTGATTCCACAGCGGCCAAGGTCGCCGGGTGTGCGGTAAGAATCGTTGTCTTGAATTTGGTGAGAGGCGCGACGTTGCGGCTCGGACTTGCGACGCCTGCCGTGTTGTTCTAGGCTTCGGCGACAAGCGGGAATGGGTTCTGGGTCGCAGGCAACGCAGCGAGAGGTCGAGCATGCCCTGGTTCGATGAATTGGTAGTGCGGCATCGATGGCTTCCCTATGTCGCGCCGATGGCGGCATTCCTGGGCATGACCTCGTTGGAAGGGGTTCTCGCACCAATGGACCAACCGGCGGGACCTTTACTTTATCCGTGGTTGTACGGTGCGAAGCTGGCGGTGGTCGTCGGAGTCGCCTGGATTTGCCGATCGACCTGGCGCGACTTTCAGCGTCCGACGATTCCGGGAACGCTTCTGCTTGGTTCACTGCTAGGAATTCTGATCGCCTGGATGTGGGTTGAGATTGACCCATACACTCCCAAAATGGCCTGGCTGGGAGGGCGTTCGGCTTTTGACCCCCGAGCGCTTCCGGAGGGATCGCGCGAGGGTTTCTTGTTCCTTCGCTCGCTCGGTCTGGTGGCAGTCGTACCAGTGATAGAGGAGTTGTTCTGGAGGTCATTTTTATTGCGTTGGCTGATCAAGCCGGAGTTCTGGCAGGTACCGATCGGGAAGGTGACGGCGGTGGCGGCCCTGGTTTCGTCCGGCATGTTTGCCCTGGCGCATCCCGAATGGTTGGCGGCGTTCCTCACAGGGATGATCTGGGCGGGGCTGCTTTGGCGGACTAAGAGCCTGTCGGCGTGCCTGGTGAGTCATTCGGTGGCGAACGCGGGGCTAGGCCTGATTGTGTTGGCGACGGGCCGCTGGGAGTTCTTATGAGTCACGAGGCGGAAGAGGACGCGCTGGGACGCCGATAACGGTCTGTCCGGGAATGACGTGGTGTCCTCGTGTAACGACCGCACCCGCGCCGACGGTCGCGCCGGGGCCAACCGAGACCGGAGCAACGAGGATCGCTCCCGCGCCGATGAGAGCGTCGGCACCGATCTCAGTGCGTGATTTTACCTTGCCGTCGAAGTTGGCGGTCACGGCACCGGCACCGACGTTGACGTTCGGGCCCACGTGGCAATCCCCGAGATAGGCCAGATGGCGTGCTCTGGCGTTCGGCTCCATGCGGCTTCGACTCACCTCGACGAAGGCACCCACCTCGACGCTGTCGGCCAGCACGGTGCCCTCACGGATATGGGTGAAGGGACCGAGGCGGCAGTGATCGCCAATTCGCGCGGGTCCGGAGATCACTGTGAAAGGCCAGATGACGGTGTCGCGGCCGATCTCGGCACGACCGTCGATATAGGTGTTGCGAGGGTCGACAATGGTGACGCCTTCGGCCATGAAGCGGCTCTGAATGCGCTGCTGCATAAGGGCGTTGGCCTGGGCGAGGTGGTCGCGGGTGTTGACGCCAAGGATATCGCTGGGGCTGAGTACGTTGAGTGCGATGACCTTTCGGCCCATGGCTTCGAGCAGGGCGGGGGCGTCGGTGAGGTAGTATTCGCCCTGGGCGTTGCCGGTATCGAGACGGTCGAGAGCTTCCCAAAGTCCCGGGAGATCGAAGACATAGCAGCTCGGGTTAACCTCAAGGATGGCGGCTTCGGCGGGAGTGCAATCGCGCTGTTCGACAATTCGAAGGAAGCGTCCCGCGGAGTCGCGAAGGATACGACCAAAGCCGGTGGGGTCGTCGACGAGTGCGGTGCCGAGAAGGCATGCAGCCTTTTCCTGATCGTGACGCGCCAGGAGGTCGGCAAGTGGCTCGGGCCGAAGCAGTGGCTCGTCGCCGACGAGAACGAGAGCCGGGCCTTCGTAATCGTGAAGGAGAGGGCGGCATGCTTTTACGGCGTCGCCGGTACCGAGCTGCCGGAGTTGCTCGGCGAAGTGGATATCGGTCTCGCCACCAAGCAGGGATCGGACCTGATCGCCGCCGTGCCCGACGACCACGATTATTGATCGGACGCCGGCGGCGCGTGCGGCCTCGACGACATAGGCGATCATGGGTCGACCGCAGACCTCGTGGAGGACCTTGGCGGTCTCGGAAAGCATTCGTTTGCCATGACCAGCGGCCAGGATGATCGCGATTGGCGCCTGCATGATGAGGCTTGCTCCCAGGATCGAACAAAGCTCTTGGGCCGATCTTAAGGTGGAGCGACAGGGCGGGTCAAACCGAACGAATCTTGAACGCGGGTGCCCCATCTGTCAGACTGGCCCGACGACTACGGGGGGTAATCCGCGTTGATGGCTGGAGGTTCGCGACATGTCGCTTTCTCGGGAAGAGGTCGCCAAGGTGGCTTTACTGGCTCGGCTTCGGCTTGAGCCGGGCGAGCTCGACTTGTTCACGGGGCAACTCAACACGATCGTGGATTTCGTGGCCCAGCTTGAGGAGCCGGAAACTTCGGGCGTCGAGCCGCTCGCACATGGAATCGAGGTGCGCAACGTGTTTCGCGAGGATGTGCGGCGGCCTTCGCTCGATCGCGAGGATGCCCTGGCGAATGCTCCGAAGCGTGATCACGAAGCGTTCCTGGTTCCGGTGGTTCTGGAATAACGCGAAACGTGGCGACGACGGCTTTTTCGACGAGAGACCGATAGCTCCATGATCGACCCAACACAAGCGACCGCGACGACCTTACTGGCGGAGATGGAATCGGGCCGCGTTTCGGCTGAGGACGTGAGCCGCGTTTATCTCGACCGGATCGAACGAATCGACGGTCGGGTGAAGGCGTTTCTCCGCTGCGACGCCGAGGCGGTTCTGGCGCGTGCCAGAGACATTGATCGACGTAGGCAAGCCGGCGAGCGACTGGGACGGCTTGCGGGCGTTCTGATTGCGATCAAGGACAATATGTGCGTGAAAGGTGTGCCGACCACGTGCGGCAGCCGGATGCTGGAGAACTATCGGCCGCCCTATGAAGCGACCGTGATCTCGCGCTTACTGGCGGCCGACGCGGTGCTCATCGGTAAGACAAACATGGACGAGTTCGCGATGGGCTCGTCGACCGAAAACAGCCATTACGGGCCGAGCCGGAATCCCTGGGATACGGAGCGAACCCCGGGCGGCTCGTCGGGCGGCTC
>JBGSYY010000178.1:0-30376 GCA_041750675.1 Isosphaeraceae bacterium
GGTGTGTGGCGTGCCACGGAGCGGAGCGTCCGCGGGCGGGCTTGCGGCTGGATACCGCGGCTGGGGCGCTGCGCGGAGGGACTTCGGGACCTGCCATCGTTCCGGGTGATCCGGATTCAAGCGAGCTGCTTTTGGCTGTCCTCGGAGAAGGTGTGGGCGAGCGGATGCCGCTCAAGCGGCCACCTCTGGAGGCTACGGAGATTGAGGCGATTCGACGTTGGATCGCCGAGGGCGCGGTTGCTCCCGCGGATGAGACTCCCAGCGACTCTTTGAATACGCACTGGGCTTTCGTGCCGCCGGTGCATGCGGTTCCCCCTCGGGTCGAACGATCTGAACTCGTTCGTAACCCGATCGACGCGTTCCTGCAGTCCGCGCTGGAACGCGAGGGGATCGAACCGAATCCCGAAGCCGATCGGGCGACCTTGATCCGCCGGGCTAGCCTCGACCTGATCGGACTCCCGCCCACGATCGAGGAGATCGAGAACTTTCTCAAGGATGTACGACCGGACGCCTATGAGCGCCTCATCGACCGACTGCTGGCCTCTCCGCATTACGGCGAGCGATGGGCACGATGGTGGCTCGACATGGCCCGATATTCCGATTCCAACGGCTATTCGATAGACGCTCCGCGCGAGATCTGGGCCTATCGCGACTGGGTGATCGGCGCTTTCAATGACGACATGCCGTTCGATGAGTTCACCGTCGACCAGCTTGCGGGTGATTTGAAGCCCAACGCGAATCTGAACCAGAAAATCGCCACGGGCTTTCATCGCAACACGCCGATCAACATGGAAGGCGGCATCGACAAGGAGCAATTTCGCGTTGAATCGGTGATTGACCGAGTGAATACGACAGGGACGGTATGGCTTGGGCTGTCAATCGGATGTGCTCAATGTCATGATCATAAGTACGATCCGATATCACAAATCGACTATTACCAGTTGTTTGCTTTCTTCAACAACAGCGACGAACCGACCCTGCCCGTCGCCACGCCCGAGAAAGTCGCGCATCAGCGAGAGATCGCAGCACGGATTGCCGCGTATCGTTCGAAGATCGCCGGTGATCCGGCACTGCGTCTCTTGCAGAAGGCATGGGAAGAGGGGATGACGCCCGCCCAGCGGCAAGGGCAGAGCGAGGAGGTTCGCAAGGCGCTGGATGTGGCGCTGGAACGTCGTGACGAAGTGACCAATCAATCCGCGTTCGCTGCGTTTCTGGATCAATCCAAGGCGTCTGAGTTGCGGGAGCATCAAAAAGCCCTCGCGGAACTGCGCCGGGAAGAGCCGCGAATTGTCATGACGCTTGTGATCTCCGAGCGCGGTGAACCACGAGAGACGCACCTTCTGCTTGGAGGTGACTTCACGCGTCCGGGGGAACTTATTGAGCCGAATGTGCCGGGGGTCTTGCCGTCTCTGGGAGCAATGGTCGACCGGTCGCCGAATCGACTCGACCTGGCACGATGGCTTGTCGACCGTGGGAATCCGCTGACGGCGCGGGTGCTGGTCAACCGGCTCTGGGAGGCGGCCTTCGGTCGTGGACTGGTTGCGACCGACGCCGATTTCGGCACTCAGGGCGTGCCGCCGAGTCATCCTGAGTTGCTTGACTGGCTGGCCGTCGAGATGGTCGATCGTGGTTGGAGCATCAAGGAGATTCAGAGGCTCATCCTGACCTCGTCGGCGTATCGGCGAAGCTCTCACGCCCCAAAAGCGGAGTCGCTCGATCCTGAGAATCGCTGGCTGGGTCGGCAAGCGCGATTGCGGCTTGATGCCGAACTTGTGCGCGACGCCGCGCTTGTGGCCAGCGGACGATTGGTTCGCCGGATTGGCGGGCCGAGTGTGTTCCCGCCTCAACCCGATGGCGTGATGAATCTGGGTCAGGTGGCCCGCGAGTGGAAGGCCGATGTTGGTCCCAATCGCTACCGGCGCGGGCTCTACACACATCACTGGAGGGCGACGCCGCATCCATTGCTGACCGTGTTCGATGCACCTGACTCAGCTCGCGCGTGTACGCGACGGCCACGATCGAATACGCCATTGCAAGCCTTGATGATGCTCAACGACGAGGCGTTTCTGGAATGCGCCGACGCTCTTGCCGGGCAGATCCGTGAGCGATACCCGCACAATGATTCGGACGGCATCGAATGGGCGTTTCAAATGGCCCTGGGCCGGAAGCCCACGGACATCGAGAGTTCGCGACTTCTAGATCTTTTACGAGCGGAGCGCAAGAACCTGGATGAAGCCCAGGCGTGGAGAAGTGTTGCCCGTGTGCTGATGAATCTCGATGAATTCATTACGCGAGAGTGAGAGGACGACCCCGCCGTGAACCCGTTCGACGGCCACTTGCGGAATCAGACGCGTCGCCACTTCTTCGCCGACTGCGGCGTGGGTTTGGGTACGATGGCGCTGGCGTCGCTGGGATCATCGGCGCAAGCCTCGCCACGCACACGAGACGCAGGTCAGACGGTGTTGCGTCGACCGCATTTTCCGGCACGCGCCAAGAATGTCATCTTTCTGTTCATGGCGGGCGGCCCGAGCCAGCTCGACCTGTTTGACGACAAGCCCGAACTGCGGCGGCGGCATGGTGAACCGTTACCTCCTTCGCTGCTGGCGGGGAAGCGGTTCGCCTTCATGGACAGCTTCGCCAAGGAGGCACCCAAGCTGCTCGCGTCGAAGCGAAAATTCGCCCAGCACGGTGAATCGGGCGCGACGGTAAGTGAGTGTTTGCCTCACCTTGCAGGAGTTGTCGATGATCTGACATTCATTCGCTCGATGCGGACCGAGCCAATTAACCATGCGCCGGCCAAGTTATTCACGAACACGGGAACCACCCAGTTTGGCCGGCCCAGCATGGGCGCGTGGGTCACTTATGGCATTGGCAGCGAGTCGTCCGATCTCCCTGGTTTCGTCGTGTTGCAATCCGGCCCGAGAGGTCCGCGTGGGGGCTCGCCCCTGTGGGGCAGCGGGTTTTTGCCAACAACGTTTCAGGGAGTGCCGTTTCGCAACGGACCCGAGCCGATCGTCGACCTGGCCCGCCCCCTGGGAGTGTCCGAACATTCGCAACGTGCGGTCCTTGACGCGGTGAACGATCTCAACCGGGCGCGACTCGACGTGACCGGCGATCCGGAAATCAAGACCCGGATCGCGGCCTATGAGATGGCGTATCAAATGCAAACGAGCGCCCCGGATCTCATCGACCTGGCCGGCGAATCGGCGGCTACGCTTGCCCTCTACGGCGCAACGCCCGGTCAGTCTTCGTACGCCAACAATTGCCTGCTGGCGCGGCGGCTGGTTGAGCGCGGGGTGCGGTTCGTTCAGTTATATCACACGAACTGGGATCATCACGGCGGCCCGGGAGAGGATCTTGACGAGTCGCTCGACACGGTGTGCCGCGACGTGGATCAGGCTTCGGCCGCCTTAATCGTCGATCTCAAATCACGCGGGCTTCTCGACGAAACCCTCGTGGTTTGGGGTGGGGAGTTCGGACGCACGCCGATGGGTGAGATTCGAGAGCGCACGGGGCGAAACCATCACGTCGACGCGTATACGATGTGGCTGGCCGGGGGCGGAATCCGGGCGGGAATGTCGTTCGGCCAGACCGATGAGTTTGGTTTCGACGTCGTCGAGAAGCCCGTCCATGTTCACGACCTGCACGCGACGATGCTCCACCTGATCGGCCTCGACCATTTGCGTTTGACCTACCACGTTCAGGGCCGCGATTTCCGATTGACCGATGTGGCGGGCGAAGTTGTGGCTGGTCTTCTCGCCTGAGCGAGCCGGCTTGGGATTGATCCCGGAAGGGGCGATTGCTCGTGAAGATTGTGGCTCTCGATGTCTATCCGCTGACCGGTGCGACGGTCGATGGGGGCTGGCCCCAGGGGCACGAACCTCAGGAAAATCTGCATACGTTGGTCGCGATCCGCACCGATTCCGAGCTAACGGGGTGGGGCAGTTGCTTCACATCGGGGCGGCTGGTTGCCGGGGCCGTGGAACTGCTCTGGCCGTTGTTGAAGGGGGAGTCGGCGGTCGAGCCGGAGCGAGTCTCGGAAACACTCCGCCAATCCTCATTCTGGCAAGGGCGCGGAGGGTCGGTGGAGCATGCCATCAGCGGGATCGACATCGCCTTGTGGGACCTGATGGGAAAGGCGTGCGGGCAGCCGGTTTCACGACTTCTCGGGGGCGACTATCGCCGTGCCATCAAGCCCTATGGGTCCATCCTCTTTGATGAACCGGAACCGCTGCGACGGACGCTGGAATCCGTCGTTGCTCGAGGATTCCAGGCGATCAAGCTGGGCTGGCGGCCATTCGGCAGGCGCGACCGCGCCTTTGATGAGTTACTGGTCCGCACAGCGCGATCCACGGTCGGAGATCGAGTCGAATTGATGGTCGACGCCGGCGGCAGCGAGCAGTTCTGGCCGCACGGGGTCAATTGGGCTCGCAACACGGCCAGAATGCTGGCGGATCACGGCATCGTCTGGTTCGAGGAGCCGCTTCCACCTGATGACATCGATGGATATGTGGAACTGACGCGAGTCTCAGCCGTGCCGATCGCTGGGGGCGAAGTGCTCACGCGCCGCCAGGCGTTTCAGCCCTGGATCGAGCGCCGCGCGGTCGACATTTTGCAGCCTGACTGCACCAAGAACGGCGGCCTGAGCGAGTCGCGGCGGATCGCCTGGCTCGCCGCAGATCACAACATTCAGGTGGTTCCCCACGGCTGGAACACGGCGGTAGGCCTTGCGGCGGATCTGCAATTCTCGGCGGCGATTCCCGTTGCCCGCTATGTCGAGTATCTGACACCGTGTGCCTATATCGACGAATTGACGACCGAGCCGTTCACGCTCGATGACGAGGGCCGCTTGACGATACCATCGCGGCCTGGCTTAGGCATCGAGATCGACACCGATCGTCTGCGCCGCTTCTGTCCGTCACCGATCACCTTCAAGGGAAGTTAATTGGAGATGATCCACGAATGACGCGCCACGTGGTTAGTCCCGCCGCCCTCGACCTCGATTCACCGGGCCGTCGCGATTACTGGGTCGCGCTCGAGCACGACACGATGTGGGGCGTTCAACTGATCCCCTTGACGGTTCTGGTCGGGCCTCACGTTGAGCCGGGACGCGGAGTCGTCGCATTCGGATCGACGCATGGGAATGAGTATGAAGGACCGGTTGCGATCAAGTCGCTGCTTGGCGAGATTGATCCGACGCATGTCCTGGGGCGGATCATCCTCATCCCCGTGCTCAACCCCGAGGCGTTCCGCACGGGCACGCGCGACAGTGTTGATGCGGATCGCGTGAACCTGAATCGGGCCTTTGTGGATGACGCGGGCCGACATCCGGGGCTGTCGGGAATCACGCATCGGATCGCGGCGTTTGTGCGAGACTTCGTCTGGCCGAATGCTCATGTCGTGCTGGACCTGCATTCCGGTGGCCAGCAGATTCGGTTCGCGTTGTGTGCCAGCTTTCACCCGATCGACGACCCGACCCAGGCGGACGAGATCGCCCAGGCGGCCCGTTGGTTCGGCACTCCGCTGATCATGGTTTACCAGAATCGAACGCCGGGCCTGCTGACCAGCGAGGCCGAGCGATTGGGCAAGATCACGGTCGGCACGGAGCTCGGCTGGGGAGAGGCGGTGATGGCCGATGGCGTGCGCTTCGGCCGGCAGGGGGTGCTGGCGGCGGCCATCCGTCATGGTCAGCTTGAGGGAACAATCGAGCCGATCGGCCATCATGCCGCGGGAACTCAGGTGTGCGCGGCGATCGTCGACGCGGGTTGCTATGTTCCCGCTCCGTTCGCGGGGCATTATGAGGAACGGATCGCCTGCGGTGCGAGGGTCCGTCGTGGCGACTTGGTGGGACAACTGCACGATTTCGACAGGCCCGACGATATGGCATGGCCGGTCAAGGCTCCCATCGATGGCATCCTCGTCGGCCAGGCCTGGGGTGCGCGGGTGCGTCAGGGGCAGTTCATCGCGTGTGTCGGCGTGGAGCAGCCCTGGTGAGTCCAATACCCGAGCATCCCACGCGGCCGACGTCCATCCGCTGGACCGTGTTTGCCTTGGCCTGTGGCGCGTCGTTTCTGCTCTATCTTCACCGCTATACCTGGAATATCGTCGGTCCTCGATTGCAGGACACGCTGGGGTTGTCGAACACCCAGGCGGGCTTTCTCTTTTCCTTGTTCTATTATACATATGCGGCAGGACAGATCCCAAGCGGAGTCGTCATCGATCGTTTCGGTCCTCATCGCGTTCTCTCGTTCGGGATCATCGCCTGGTCGGCGGCGCTCATGCTGCTTGGGACGACGTCGTGGTTCTGGCTGCTGGCGATCGGTCGGCTGGCATTCGGAGCGGCTCAGGCTGGTTGTTACCCCGCACTGACAAAGGTGACACGAAGCTGGTTTCCGATCCGGAGTCGCACCGTCCTTCAAGGGTGGATCGCCACGACGGCGGGTCGAAGCGGAGGCGCGATGTCGCCGATCCTGCTGGGTACGGTGCTTATTGGCACGTTCGGCATGAGCTGGCAGGCCGCCTTGCTTGTACTCGGCGGCCTTGGTTTCGTGTACGGCATCTTCTTCTGGCTCTGGTTTCGCGACACGCCCGCCGATCATCCCTCAGCCAACAGCGCTGAGTGCGCACTGATCGAGGAAGGCTCCGGCCCAGCGGCTGTTCGCTCCTCCACCCCTCTACCGGCCGCCCGCGCCCTTCGAAGCAAGAGCCTCTGGTTCTTCATCGCACAGCAATTCCTCGATGCCGGTTCGGATGTCGTGTTCGTCTCGCTGATCGGCACGTATTTCCTGCGTGCTCGTGGATTCGACATGGCCCAAGCAGGATGGCTCACAAGCCTTCCGCTCTGGGGCGGCGCTCTGGGCGGAATTGCCGGTGGTTGGCTCAACGATCGTCTGATCGCCGCCACGGGCAGCCGCCGCTGGTCGCGAAGTGGGATCGGCTTCCTGGGCAAGCTGGTCGGATGCCTCGTTCTGATTCTCGTCGTCGGGCAGAGTAGCGGCATCGCCGCCGCCTGGCTGCTGCTCGTCGCCAAGTTCTTCAGCGACTGGAGCCAACCGACGGTCTGGGGCGCTTGCACCGATATGGGCGGCCGTTACACGGCGACGCTCTTCAGCATCGTCAACACTGCCGGAACATTCGGCGGCGTGGTGATGCCGATTGTGTTTGGCGCGCTGCTGGATGCCTTCACTCGTTCGGCAGGTGGTGCGGGAGCCACCACAACGACCGACTGGGGACCACTTTTTTTGCTGCTCTCGGCCATGTATCTCGGCAGCGGCCTTTGCTGGCTGCTCACCGATTGCACTCGATCACTGGATCAGGCCGATCCGATCGAATCGAAGCCCCAGGTGATCGAGTAACACCCTGCGAACGGGAGAGGAACCCATGACTTCGAAGGCCACTGAGTATCGCTACAACCGCCTGACCTGGCCCGAGATGAATGAGGCGATCGCTGCGCAAAAATTGCTGATTCTGCCCACCGGCTCAACCGAACAACACGGCGCGCACCTACCTCTGGATGTGGATACGTTTCTGTGTCAATCGGTCTGCCATGAGGTCGGCCGACGGATTCCCGACCAGGTGCTTGTGCTGCCCCCGCTCGCCTACGGCCTCAATCTCCATCACATCGATTTTCCCGGCACGATTCACATCGAGCCGGAGGTGTTCATTGCCTTTGGCCTGAACATCACCAAGAGCCTGGCGTATCACGGATTTCGCAAGATTCTGATCGTCAACGGTCATGGCTCGAATGCGCCTTTGATCGACCTGATCGCTCGCAAGACGGTGCTGGAGACCGAGTCGCTTTGCTTCGCAACCACGTATTTCTGGTTCCTCCTTGAGGCGTTTGAGAAAGTGCGAGAATCGCGTGTGTTGGCCCATGCCGACGAGTTCGAGACGTCGCTCTATCTCCATCTCGCGCCCGAGCGTGTGCAAATGGACAAAGCGGTCGAGGACAGCGATCGCATGGGCAAGTACGTGAGCAGCGACAGCACCGCGAACTACTTCGTTCGATTTAACGATTATTGGGGCCGTTGGACCAAGACCGGCGTCCACGGCGACCCCACCAAGGCGACCGCCGAAAAGGGACGTCTCATTTTTGAGGCGGCCGTTGAGGGCCTGATCGGTCTCGTCGCGGAACTGCGCGACTGGCCCATCGAGCGCCGAGCCGACATGCATGCCGGCCCGGTACAGTCTCAAATCCGTTGGTAAACTTGCTCACACAAATGACAATATGTGTCTGCGGCCTCCCTTTTGGGGAGGCCGCGGACGTGCATATCCAAGCGAAGGCAAAACTGGGATCACCTGGGCGTGATTGTGAATTCCACCTTTTCGATCGTGCCCGTGAACGGAAACACGCCCTGATCCTTGTAGGCCGGATCGACGGGAGTGATCGAGTCCCGACCCACTTCGAACGGCTCCAGGCCGTGACGGAACAAAGACCTCTCGATCTTCCCTTCGCCAGCCGGCTTACCATTGATCGCCAGGCGAATTGTTCCGCCACCCGTGCGCGAACCATCCGGAGTGAACTCGCAGCTCAGCGTGACATCGCCCGTCGGTAATGCTTCCGTTCCTTCGATCGTCTTGTCGGCCAGCTCGAAGATGGTGTAGCGAAACACTGGCTTGCCATGAATCACATACAACGACCAGCCCGCCGAGAACGCGCCGGCGCAGGTGACGACCCCGGTCGCTCCCCCCTCCGGAATCTTGAGCTGGGCCGTGATCTTATGCCCACGCGGGAAAAGTTGCGGCCCGATCGGTTCGGGAAGCCAGACCTTGTTACCGTAATAGGTCCAGGAGGTAGGGGGGACTCCGCCGACGCGTAGCTTGGGATCGAAGCGTTCGGTAAATCTTGGGTCAAGCGGGAAGACGCCGTAGATCTCCGCCTCCTTCTCGAATAGTGACTTCAGCTCCGCCAGCTTGTCGGGCTTCACGGTCGCAAGATCGTCGGCCTGGCTGAAGTCTTCTTCAATGTGATAAAGCTCCCAAGGGGCATCGAGGAACCCGTCGCCGCGGCCAGCGGTTTCCCAGGGTAGGCCGTAGCGGCTGCAGGCCAGCCACCCGTCGTGGTAGATCGCGCGGTTGGTGGCCAACTCAAAGTACTGCGTGGTGCGGCGATCGGGAGCGGCGGCGTGGTCAAAACTGTAAAGCATGCTCACGCCTTCAATTGGCTTCTGGGCAATCCCCTTAACCTCGGTCGGCTCCTTCACACCGCACGCTTCGAGGATTGTGGGCACGATATCGATGACATGATGAAACTGGTCACGCATCTCGCCCTTGGCCTTGATTCCTTTGGGCCAGTGAACGACCAGCGGATTCCGCGTGCCACCGAAATGGCTGGCGACCTGCTTGGTCCAGCGGAAAGGAGCATCCATCGCCCAGGCCCAGCCAACCGGCACGTGCGGCTCGCTCGTCGGCCCGCCGATCTCATCTAGACGATCGATGCTGCTCTTGAGGCCGAGTTGAATCCCAAGCAAACTGGCCAATTCGCTGAAGGTGCCTTCTAAACCGCCCTCGGCGCTTGCGCCATTATCACCGACAACGTAGAGAATCAGTGTATTCTCCAATTGGCCTGATGCTTCCAGGCTATCGATCAGTCGTCCGATCTGATCGTCGGTATGAGCCATGAACGCGGCGTAATTCTCCATGAGCCGGATGTAAACCTTCCGTTGATCGTCGGACAGGCTGTCCCAGGCGGGAATCTCGGGTGGACGGGGCGTGAGTTTCGTGCCCTTGGGGATGATGCCCAGTTCGAGTTGTCGGGCGTGGGTCAGTTCGCGCTGGCGGTCCCATCCATAATCGAACTTGCCTTTATACATCTCACGCCATTCGCGAGGCGCGTGATGAGGCGCGTGGGCAGCGCCGGTGCTGAAATAGGCGAACCAGGGCTTCTCTCGGTCGGCGGCTCGGACGTTGTTGATCCAAGCGATGGCCTCGTCGGTGAGGTCGGTGGTCAGGTGATATCCTTCTTCGGGCGACTTGGGGGGCGGCACGTTGGTCGTGTTTCGGTAGAGAACCGGATAATAATGATGGGCTTCGCCTTGATTGAAGCCGTAGAAATAGTCGAAACCGAGTCCCGTGGGCCAGCGGTCAAACGGCCCGGCCGGGCTGATCTCGCCTTCGGGCGTGTTGTGCCATTTGCCGAAGGCGGCGGTCGCGTAGCCGTTGCCACCGAGCATCTCGGACACCAGTGCCGTGCTTTGGGGAATCATCCCCGTGTAACCGGGATAGCCAGTGCCCATCTCGATGATGACACCAGTGCCGACCGAGTGATGATTGCGTCCCGCCAGCAGCGCCGCGCGTGTCGGGCTACACAGGGCGGTTGTGTGGAATCGTCGATACGTCACACCGTTGTCGGCGAGCTTCGTCAGGTGGGGAGTCGGCACGGGTCCACCGAACGTCGAGGTCATTCCGAATCCGACGTCATCCAGCAGGATCAACAAGACGTTCGGGCTGTCCTTGGGTGCCTTGATCGGTTGGGGATAGCTTGGCGTCGAGTCCCGGTAGGTCTTACCGATTTTGCCTTCAAACTTGGGATCGGGCCGGGGTAGCTGGGAGCCATCGCGAGCCGAGTTCGGCTCTTCGAGGCGCGTCGGCTTCCCAGCACCAGGGCTTGCCGGTGCCGAGGAGGCGACCGACCAGCCGGTCGCGGCCGCGCTCATACATAACACCGCGAGAGCAAATAATCGCTTTGTCATGAAGACATCTCCAGGGATGTGGAAAAAGGAAGGATATCGGATTCGGTGATTTGCCGCCTCAGGTCTCGGCGGACTACTTGAGTTCGATCGTCACGCTCGTGATTTCCCCGGTGAAGGGGAATGGCAGCGGATAATCAAAGTCGACGGCCGATCCCGTATCCATTCCGACATCCACGCCCTCTCCCAGGGAGATCTGGTTCGGGATCGTTCGGGACAGCCGGCCCTCACCGACGGGCTTGTCGTTGGCGAGCAACCGAACCATCGCGGCCTTTCCGACCTCACCCGGCTTGCCTTCGTAGACCAGGTCCACAACGAGCGTGACCTTTCCGGTGGGTAGCGGCCCGGAGCTGATCTTGAAGCGCTCGATGGCCAGCATGTTGTAGACGAAGTGGGCTTTCCTCTCCTTGAGATAAAGCCCAAATCCACCCGTCAAGCCGCCGTGCGTGTAGATCATTCCATCGGCACCGGTTTCGGGAATCTCGATCTCCGCGGTGATGCGGAATGACTTGTTTAACACCGGCGGCGAAGCGCCGTCCGGCAGTGCGATCTGACCTGGGTAGTAAACGAAGCGATTGCGGCCACCCGTGAGCCTCGGCCGGCCCTGTGCCTCCGTATTCAGGCGCTCGATGGCTCGCCAGTCGAGCGGAAGCACGTGGTAGCGCTGGGCCTCGGTCCAGAACAGGGCCTCCAGTTCCTTGATCTTTTCGGGGTGCTTCGCGGCGAGGTTCTCGGCCTGCGTGAAGTCGTCGTCGACGTGATAAAGCTCCCACTTTGCGGTTAGCGGGTCGAACTCACCACGCACGGGCGTCCAGGGCGAGAAGCTGAGGCTCGACGCCATCCAGCCGTCGTGGTAGATCCCGCGGTTGACGAGCAACTCGAAATACTGGGTCGTGCGAGTCTCGGGGGTCTTGGCGTCGGTAAACGTCTGAAGGAAGCTCACACCTTCAATCGGCTTCTGCTCGATCCCGTTGAGCATGTCAGGCGGAGTCACGCCCGCCGCTTCGTAAAGCGTTGGCACGATGTCGATCACATGCAGGAATTGCGAGCGTAGCCCGCCACGATCCTTGATCCGCGCCGGCCAGGAGATGATCAGCGGATTCCGTGTGCCGCCAAAGTGGCTGGCGACCTGCTTGGTCCACTGAAAGGGCGTGTTCATCGCGTGCGCCCAGGCGCTCGGGAAGTGGTTAAACCACTTCGGCCCACCGATCTCATCGATGTGGGCGAGATTCTCCTCCCATTTCTCGGGAAACCCATTGAAGAACAGGTTCTCGTTCAGGCTGCCTTCCAGCCCGCCCTCGGCGCTCGAGCCGTTGTCACCCACGAGGTAAACAAAGATCGTGTTTTCCGCGTCGGGTAGTTCCTTTACGGCGTCGATGATCCGGCCCATGTGGTGCTCGACGTGGGCCGAGAACCCGGCGTAGACTTCCATCATCCGCGCATAGACCTTCTTTTGCCCAACGCTCAGGGAATCCCAGGCGGGCAGCCCCTCGCTTCGAGTGGTCAGCTTGGCATCAGCCGGAATCACGCCGAGCTGCTTCTGGCGCTCAAATGTTGTCGCTCGATAGGCATCCCAGCCGGCGTCAAACTGACCTTGGAACTTGTCGATCCATTCCTTCGGCGCATGATGCGGCGCGTGGTTCGCACCCGGGGCGACGTAGAGGAAAAACGGCTTGCTCGGCGCGATGCTCTTCACGTTGCGAAGCCAGGCGATCGACTGATCGGCGAGATCCTCTGTAAGGTGGTAATTCGGGTTCTTGCTACGTGGTACACGGTTGCGGTTCTCGACCAGCAAGGGGTCCCAGTGGTTCATATCGCCGGCATTAAATCCGTAGAAATGATCAAACCCTTGACCATTCGGCCAGCGGTCGAACGGTCCCGCGTCGCTGGTCTCCCAGGCAGGTGTGTTGTGATTCTTGCCGAACATCGCCGTCATGTAGCCATTCTGACGGAGGACCTCGGCGATGGTCCCGCAGCTTCGCGGCAGAATGCATGTGTAGCCCTCGTAGCCCGTCGCGGCCTCCGTGATCACGCCCGTCGCCGCCGTGTGATGGTTGCGGCCCGTGAGGAGCGCCGCTCGGGTGGGACTACAGAGCGCGGTGGTGTGGAAGCGGTTATAACGCAGACCTTCGCTGGCGAGCCGATCGAGCGTGGGCGAGGGAATCCCGCCGCCGAACGTCGAGTACTGACCGAACCCCGTGTCATCAAGCAGGATCACGACGATGTTTGGAGCACCTTCGGGCGCCGTCACCGGCTTGGGAAACTGCGGCGGGTCAGAAAGCTTGTACGTCTTTCCGATCTTGCCTTCGTACCGGAAATCGGGGCGGGGCAGTTGCTTCGGAGTGCCTTCGACATCCTTGGCCGACGGAGTGGACTCAGTGGTTGGCCCGGTGTTGCGAACCGGACTCTCCATGGCATATGCGGCGGCCCAGCCTGGTGCCGAACCCCAAAGAATCACGCCCATCAGACCGAGTCGTATCGATTGCACGTGTGTCCTCTCTCGCTATCAAAAGTCGCCGAGGTGCTTTGGGTGATGAGCTATTCCGGCAGCGTGGAATGTTCGTCCGTATATCGCTACTTCGCGCAATTTCGATCACATAGGTTGCAGATGGTCGGGACAGGATGCAATCCCGCACCGGCAGATCTCATCAAACCGAGGCATAGAATCATGCGATTCACGGAAGGCGTCGTGTCGCACAAGCTCGACTAGCCCAATCACACGACCTGATGAGCGACCGGCGCACAGAGTATTGGCCGCGACGGAACCAACCGAGATTTACGGAATCGCCCAATTTCCACTCACCAAGACAGCGGAGGAGGTGGGATTCGAACCCACGGTACCCTTGCGGGTACACCGGTTTTCGAGACCGGCCCTTTCAACCACTCAGGCACCCCTCCGTCGCATTCCGTGTCGCCACAATCCGGCGGCGTTCTCGGAAGAAGTGAGACAGGATAGAGCCGCAAGGCTCCGCCATCAAGCCCCCTTCAACCTTCACGCGGTGGTTCAAACGCGGATCATCGAGCAGACGAAACAAACTCTCACACGCACCTGCCTTGGGATCTCGAGCACCATAAACCACGCGGGGCAGACGGGCCAGCACCAAAGCCCCCGCGCACATCGGGCAAGGCTCTAGCGTAACATAAAGCGTGCATTCGTCCAGTCGCCAAGAGCCAAGCGCTCTCCCGGCCATCGTCAGCGACAGCCGCTCGGCGTGGGCGGTAGGGTCGTTGAGAGCCTCGCGAAGGTTGAATCCCTCCGCCACGATCCGACCCTCTCGAACGATGACCGCGCCGACCGGCACTTCGCCCAACTCGGCCGCGGATTGAGCCAGCTCCAACGCACGAGTCATGAAACCGGCGTCGGATGCGCTGAAATCGTGGGAGTTCATCAAATCGCCGAGTCGGATAAGCAAATGGGCGTTGCCAAAGATTCATGAATTTTCATGGCCTGAAGCTCAACCTGTCAAGCCAATCCGAGATCAACGTTTCCAGGCCGAAGCCTACTCAGCTTGAGTCCGAATTCCGTACTCCTCCAGCTTGCGATAAAGCGACGAAAGCCCCATGCCCAGGCGACGCGCCGCTTCTCGCTTGTCGCCGTCGCAGCGGGTCAAAACCCGACGCAAATGATGTCGCTCCGCCTGAGACAAGTATGCTCGTAACTCATCAGGTTCACGTGTTCCCGCCGCGTCGACCAGCTCGGACGGAAAAGCGTCGGCCGTCAACACCGGCCCTTCACCGAGTATGACCGCGCGCTGCAACGCGTTGTCCAGCTCGCGGACATTGCCCCGCCAGGGTGCCGAACGCATCAGCCGCATCGCCTCGTTATCGACTCCATGAATCTGCTTCCCCAATGTTTGGGTATGTCGCCGGATCAGCGCATCGACCAGCTCGGGAATATCCTCGGGCCGCTCGCGCAAGGGCGGCGTGGCCAGTTTCACCACGTTCAGCCGATAATAGAGATCCGAGCGTAGCCGCCCCGCCGCCACTTCCGCCGGCAAATCCTTGTTGGTCGCGGCGAGCACGCGCGCCTGCACGGGTGAAGGCCGGGTCGCCCCAACGGGCAAAACTTCCTTGTTCTCAATCGCCCGAAGCAGTTTCGCCTGGGTCGCCGCAGGCATGTCGCCGACCTCGTCGAGAAACACCGTCCCCCGTCCCGCCGCCACGAACAAGCCCGTGTTGTCCCGGTCCGCCCCCGGAAACGCCCCGCGCACATGCCCAAAAAGCTGCGATTCCAGCACGTCATGGGGGATCGCCGCGCAGTTGATCGCCAGAAACGGATCGTCGGGATGCTCGCTCTGCGAGTGCAGCGCACGCGCCACAAGCTCCTTCCCCGTGCCCGATTCGCCCACAATCAACACGGTGCTTCGCGTCGGCCCGACCTTGCGAATCAACGCCCTTAATTCCCGCAGAGCCGGACTGGACCCAATCAGGCTTTCGGGCCCGATATCCTGGTGCAATTGCCGTCGTAACGCCTGATTCTGCCGGAGCAAATGGCGAAACCCAAGCAGGCGTTGAATCTTGGCCAGAAGTTCGTCGAACAGCACCGGCTTCATCAAGTAATCCTGCGCTCCCCGGCGGAACGCCGCGACCGCGTTCTCCACCGTGGCAAACGCCGTGATCATCAGGACCATTGTCTCCGGCCGGTTTTGCAGCATCCGTTTGAGCAAGTCCAGGCCGTCCATGCCCGGCAGTTGCACATCGCACAACACAACGTCCGGTTCAAACTGATCGAGCATCGTCAGCGCCGAGCCGCCTGATCCCGCGGTCGCAACCTCGTACCCCTCACTTGCCAGGAACTCCTCGATCGTCGAGGCAATCACCTCCTCGTCATCGACGATCAGCACCCGGCCCAGTGGCTCTCGTGGAGTCGGGGCAGGGCGGGGGTCCGTCGTTTCCCAACGCATACCCGGTGTCGCCGTCATGGCGTGGTCTCCACGCAGGTCATCGCGGGCACATTCTCCGCTGCCGGCAATTCCACCGTGAATGTGGTCCCGACGTGAAGCTCCGATTCAAACGTCAATCGGCCGCCCATCTCCGCCACCATCCTCCGGCTTATGAACAAACCCAGCCCTGTCCCCTGCGGTTTGGTCGTGAAGTGCGGCTGAAAGACGCTCGCCTGGTCACTCGCTGAAAGCCCCCGTCCATCATCCTGCAGACTCAATCGAATCAAGCCCCTCTCCCGCACGTTCTCGGCCTCCAAACGGATCAGGCCATCCTTGCCCGTGGCGTCGATCGCGTTCAGCAGCAGGTTCAAGACAACCTGAATCAGATGGTCCCGCACCGCTCGAATTCTCGGCAACTCCGGGGACACCTCGGTGACAATCCGACGGTCTTTGGTTCGGTGATAATACTTGGCGATCTCCAGCGCCTCGGTCACCGCCTCATCGAGACGAAAGACCGTTGTCGCTGTCGAGGCCGGTCGTGAGAAATCCACAAGCTCGCCGATCGTTCGACGAATTCGCCCGAGTTGCTTCTCCGCGAGCTCCAGTTTCGTGTCGGTGTAATCATCGGGCCGCCGCCGCCGCAACATCTGGATCAACGAACTGAGCGCGGCCAGCGGATTGCCGACCTCGTGGGCGATTCCCGCCGAAAGCAGACCGAACGCCGCCATCTTCTCCTGGTGGATGAATTTCGCCTGCGTTGCCCGTAACGCCTCTACCTGCTCGGCGATCCGCGCCTCAAGCTCCACATGATGACGCTCCAGTTCGTCATTCGCCTGTTCCAGCCGTCGACCCGTCGCCTTCAAGATTTCCGCCAATGCCGCCGCCGCCCAGGTGGCCCAGGCGACCACCACGAATGTCAACGGCAGCGCCAAATCGTCCGAGGGTGGTTCATTCGCATGGAGGATGACACCCAGCCCCAGCAGACTCAAAAGCTGGATCAACAACGTCAACCACGCAATGACCGGCCGATACCGGATCGCGCAACAAATCGCCGACAGCAGGTAGTACCAACGAAACGGGCTGTTCAACCCTGAATCAAAATAGCAAAGCAGGGCGATGAACGTCGATTCCATCACCGCGACGAAGAGCGGCCACGATCCCAAAAAGACCTGACCCCGCCTGTGAAAGTGCGTGTCGAGCAGCGCGTAACCTGCCCCCAAAGCCAAAATTCCGCGGAGTGCGTTCGCGTCCTGCAAGCCCGTGCGGCTCTGCACCAGCACATAGCCCATCACAATCCCGAACCAGCGAATTTTGACCACGATCGACTCGGCCGCCAATTGCCAGGCGCGTGGCTCCGAGTCGGGCTGCGAAGGGCACATGGACGATCCGTACAGGCATGGAGGGAAACGGCGAATCCATCGGCGGCCCGAAGGTTTACTTCATTGTATTCACTACGGGACGCCATCGCGCGACTGTCCCCCACCCGCTCCCATTCTTGAGAGCCGAGCCCTATTCCTTCGATCCTGCTCGCTTGCCGTGCAGCCGAAACAAGTACGCTCGCGCCATGTCCGATCGACGCACCAGCCCAACCACCCGCGCATTCTTGTCGTCCACGCCGTCGACCACCGGCAAAACCAGCGTATCGTTCTCGGCGAACAGCTCCATTCCGTAATCAAGTCGATCCTCGGGCCGCAGCGGTCGAATGTCCGATCGCATCAGGTCGGCCGCGATCAGCCAGGTGTTCGCGTGCGGAGTCCGCGCTGCCAGATGCAGCTCGTCCAGGGCAACGATCCCCAGAAATCGCCGGCTCTCGTCCACCACCGGCAGGCACGAAAACGTCGTCGATTCGAACTTCTCCACCACAGACTCAAGCGAGTCCCCCAGACTGAGGCATGGGAAATCGGCAGCGCCCCGCAAGAATTGCTCCACGCTCATGTTCGCCAGCACATCACGCGCATAATCGCCCTGGTGGGCGGGCGACAACGACCGGCTCCTCACCTGCGAGTGATAAAGCGATTCCTCATCCGACAGCAAGAACGCGATCGAGCAAACCCAGAGCGAAGGCAGCAACAGCCGGTAGTCACCCGTCATCTCGCTCACGATGATCAGCGTGGAAAACGGAGTCTTGGCCGCCGCCGCGAAGAAACCCGCCATGCCCAGGATTACATACGTTCCGGGATGCGGTACCAGCGTCGGCGACACCGCGTGCAGCACCAATCCCAGGCTCCCGCCACCGCACCCGCCGATAACCATGGACGGGCCGAAAACCCCGCCCGACCCGCCGCTGCCGATCGTCAGACTCGTCGTGGCGATTTTGCCGAACGCGATCGCCAGAAGCAGCCCCGCCGACAGACTCAATTCATGCGACAGCCCATCCTGCAACACGCCATATCCGTAAGAGATCACTGATAAAACCACTTTGTTCTGACCCGTCGCATAAAAAAGCCCCAGGCCCACCGCTCCCGTCAATGCCGCACCCAGCGCGGGCCGAAACATCCGCGGCAATCGCAGCTTGGAAAACAAATGTGTGACGCCATAGAAGGTCCGCACATATATCATCGCCAAAATGGCAACCCATATCGCCAGCAACGTATAGGGCAGAAGCTCGAACGCGCTACGAAACACAAGCGAGCTGGGTGTCTGGAAAAGCGGTTGCCAGGCGTTCGCCGCGCCCCCCAGCGCCACCGCAATGGCTCCGAACGTGCAATAGGAGACAACGCTCGATAGCCCGGTCGGCAAGATCACCTCCGACTCGAACTCGGGCGACGAATAGAGAACCTCCGACGCGAACAAGGCCCCGGCCAGCGGAGCACGAAAAATCGCCGAAATTCCCGCCCCCATGCCAGCCGCGAGCAAGATGCGTCTCTCTTGAGCGCGTAACCCCAACGTCCGCGAAAGCAACGAGCCAAATCCCGCCCCGATCTGCGCAATAGGCCCCTCTCGTCCCCCCGATCCTCCCGTCCCGATCGTCAGGGCGCTCGAGATCATCTTGATCACCGGCACTCGCGTCCTGATGAATCCCTGCTTGTTGTGATAGGCGTCGATCGCCGCGTCCGTTCCATGCCCCTCCGCCTCGGGCGCGAACCGGAACACCAAAAAGCCGCTGAGCAAACCGCCGACTGTCGGCACGATCAGCAAAAGCCAGGGCTGGAATGTCGCATCAAGGCGGGGAACCCAGGGAAACTTGACCTCCCCCAACGGCCCCTCGGGCTGATATCCCACAATCCCCCCAAGGGCCCCTTGAAAAACCAGTTGCCCCAAAATCGTGAACAGAATGCCCCCCACTCCCGCCACAAACCCGACGAGTATGCAAGCTGCCAGCACCCGTCCCTGTGACCGAAACCGACGCTTGCCAAATTCGAGAAATTCCGGAAACCAACGGATGGGATTCGACGGACCGGGACGAGTGGGCTCAGGCATCACCTTTAGGCTTTCCTTCAGCTTCAAAGACGCCGAACGCGTCTCGCAGATTGGGGACGATCTCCGACTCCTTGTGGTGCCCGCCATAAGCCTGTCGACCACGGGAACCAATGGCCGCAGCCTATACCGGATCGTTGATCGAGGTAAAGTCAAACCGTAGCGCAACCGACCACTCGACCACTCGTAGTCGGGAAAACGATGCGGCGGCCCCCGTCCGTTATGTCCGAGAACCGCCACAAGCGAAGTCAATCGCAGAGTCGCCGCGTCTCAGCGGGCCTGATCAACCTGAACCCCAGGCGCGGCGTCCGCGGGTGCGTTATACCGCTGCTGCAACCGTTCAAGCTGCCGCATCCGATTGCCCGAATTCAGCATCTGAACATTCTTCTCGAGCGCCGGAAGCTGGGAATCAAAATTGATCGACTCACCCGCCTCCGACTTCGTGGCCGGAGCCGCCGTTTGCGGCGGAGCGCCGATCGGAGCCTTGCCTCGATAAAACGCATACTGCGCCACGCCCGAGCGTGCCACGGCCGTCACCGTCCCCTGAATCCCCTCGGCCACGAACACCCCACGCAAATCCGTCTCCCCGGAGACAAACCGGCCCATGTTCGAGCCGATCACCTTCACTTGCACCTTGGGCAAGAATGCACGCGTCCGGGCGTCCAGAACCCGCACCCGCACCCGGCCTTCCGGCGACTCCTCCAGGACCTCCAGTTCCAGCGGGCTAACCAGTACGATCCCCGACGCATAGAGAGTCTCGCCTCGTGCCATGACCAGATACGCCCCCTCCTTCTCCAGAGGAAGGTCCAGCTCCTTCACCTTGTCCATGTAATCCTGACCGTCTCCCAGCGTCACCGTCTTTTCCACCAGCGGATGAATCCCCGCCAGGTCGATCCCCGTGATCCCGTCCAGGTTGCGTCGCGTCAAATACAATCGCATCAGATCGACGGCATACACCTTCAGGTCAATCTCGGCCAGGTTGCGGTAATGCACCGTAAGATCGGGCTTCGTGTCGGAACGCGGCTCTACCCCAATGTTCCGCAGCCCCACACCCGTCACCACCGGTGCGTCGGCGTCGGCTTGGGGTCTCACCACGGCCACTTCAGGAACCGTCAGTTCCTTGCGCGTCAATTCCTTGATCGCTCCCGAGGCGTCGCCGAACCGGTCGGCAACCTGACGGTAATAGTCCAGTGCCTTCCCGGGCTGGTGCCGCGCGTCGTGAATCTGACCAAGAATATAGATCGCCTCCCATTTGTTTGGACTCGGCTGCTCCGCGCCCGCTGCATCCTTGTAGCTCGCTGTGGCGATCTTTTCAGCAAGCCCGATCGCCGGGTCATACTCACCCAGGTGGAAATGACCCAGCGCCTGGCTATAGAGAAAACTATCCAGGAACTTGCTCTTGGGATAAATCGACGCCAGCCGCCCCGACAGCTTCACCACCCGACCGAAATCCTCCAAATCCAGAAACGCCCCGACTTCCGCCAGGCTTGCCTCATCGGCCACCGGGTCTTGCGGCGCGAGCGCAAGAAACGTCTGAATCAATCGCACCTGCTGACCTAGCAGTTCCGGTTTCGTCACGCCCGCCTTCGAGAGTTCGCGGCGGATCGTCGGATCACTCACCGCTCGTGCCGCCAGGTCGTTGAACGCCGCCGACAGCCCGAAGAAGTCATTCTGAATCGCCGCCGAGCCAGGATGTTCACGCCACAGCCTGAGCAGATAGGCCAATCCGTCGAGCGTCTGTCCTCTCTGCCGAAGCACCTCGCCGATCCGCGCGTCTTCCAGATAACTCGCCTCCGTGGTCGCCCGCCAGACCAGCCAGGCACGCTCATGCTCGCCAATGTCTCCATACGCCCGGCCCACAACCTTGATGTCGTCGAACGAGATCACGAGCTCGGGCGCTTTCTCCTTCAGAACTTCAAAGAACTGAACCACCTTCCGAGGTTCATATTCCTTGATGTTTACCGTCAGCAGCATCCGCGCCGCGTCCTTCGCCACGTCGTCGCGCAGGCTGTAATCACTCCAGAGCGCTTCCAACGACTTGCCGGCCTCCGTCAAATTGCCCGAGTCAAACAGCGTCTTGCCCCGCGCATAAAGCTCGTCCGGCGTCGCCTTGTACGGATCGCTCGATTTCTCTCCGGGTGCCAGCACCGCCAGCGCTCCGGGAGTGCCGACGAACTGCCTCGACGGCTCGCCCAGCCCGCGCATCTTCGGCGGCAATGCGCGATATTTTCCCGTGAACTGCCCGAACACCTGATACTTGGCGTTGGGCCACTGGTCGGGCGCGAAATAGAATCGCAACAGTCCGTCGCGATACTCATACGTGCTCGCCAGTGTCTCCACCGAACCTTCCACCAGCGACGTCCCCGCCGGTAACTGCTCCTCAAGCACCAGGCCGTCACGCTCCCACACCGGCTGATCCGTTGGCTGGTTTCGCCAGCCTTCCAGAGAGACCGTGATCCGCGTTCCAGGGGAGATCTGTGTCGAAGTGTTCTCATACGTCTTTGGATTCACCGCGACGCCAAAGCCCTGGGGCAGGGGCCGGCCCTCAAGGGATGGCTCCGGCGCCCAGTAGACCCGCCGATGAATCCCGAACGGTAATTGTTGCGCATCCTTCTTCTGATCGAAGTTCCGGGTGAACCCCGTCAGCGTCACCGCGTAGCCAATCGTGCCCCGGCCTTCCAGGTCGAAATGCACTCGATTCGCCGCGCCCGCTTTGAGCTTTCCGATCGGCACCGTGATCGCCGCGCCTTCGGTCTGCCCCTGCACATCAACTCGATGCACCTCTTCGTCATTCACCGTGACAATCAGTCGGTAACGCTCGTTCGCCGCCTGCCCCCGTCCATAAAACGCACCCAACGCCGCCAGAGCCGGCCCCTTCGCCTTGTGCGGCTGCCAACCCAGATGACTCCGATGGGCCACCAGCCATTCGATCGCCCCCGGAAGCTTCTCGTCCGTCGGCCGCACCACCGCATACGCCAAGGCCGCCAGCGCCGTCGTTTCCGTCCGCGTGCTTACGAAGGGATTCCGGCTTCGCCCGTCCCAGTAAACCATCGGCCGCGCTCCGGGCTTCGGCGTCTCCGTCTTCGCCCGCGGGCCCAGCACATCCAGCACTTCCGATCCCAGCGAGTTGCGATTGAGATTGGCGAACGTCAGCGCCAGCGATGCCAAAGCCGCATCGGAAAGCCCCTGCCGCTCACGGTTCAAGGCGTTCGCCCACTCGAAGCTCGCCTTGCCTCGCGTGCTCAACGCATGCAGCACAAACGCCCGCGTGTCCTGGTTCCCCGTCTCAATCTTGGGGAACTCCTGCGTCAGATAGTTTGCGCCGCGATCCAGTGCGGCCGGGTCCGGCACCAGGCTCAGTCGCTCGGCCTCAGCCAGGGCCCAGAACGCCAGCGCGGAAGTCGATGGGTCGCTTGCTAGCGCCTTGTCATACGCGCCGGGAACCCAGGGCCAGCCGCCGTCGTCGTTCTGCAGCGAGACCAGTTCCGATGCCGCCGACCGCAACCTCTCGACAAGCCGGGGCGCATCCGTGCCCTCACCCCCGCCCACCGCGTTCACATACCGCAGAGCCGCCGCCAGTCCCAGCGCGTCGCTCGCTCGATCCGCCACCGTGTTCGGCACCGGCGGCACGATGCACTTCTCAAACCGCGCGGGCAGCGGATAAAAATCTCGCCCCAGCGCTAGCTCGATCACCATCCGCCGCAGCGACGGCGACAGCGCGATCAACATCTCCGGGCTTTCATACGGCCCGCCCTCGGGCAGCTCGACAAACACCGTCGTGTCCTCGCTCGCCGTCCCCGAAGCCCCTGCCACGATCTGCAATCCCCACGGCCGGATCGGCGTTTGCGATGTCAGCTTGTCCGTCGCCTCCCCGGCCCGTGCTTCGAGAGTCACCCGCACCACATCCCCCGCCGGCACGGTAATCGGCTCGAACAAGATCGACTCCACGCCGTCGGCCTTCCACTCCACGGTCTTGGGATACTTCGTCTCCCGCCCGCCCGAGTAGACCGTCATCACAACGTCCGCCGGCGATTTCACGTTGCGATGATGCAGCTCGACAGGAACCCGAATCGTGTCCCCCTCGGTCAAGGTTGAGGGCAGCCGCACATCAACGAAGAAATCCTGATTGACGACCAGCCCGGCCGTCGCCTGACCTACCAGCGTGTCCGCCCCGGTCACGCCTCGCGCCATGAATTGATAATCCGAGAGCGCCGTCGGCGCGGTGAATGTCACCGTCCCCTTGCCGTCGGCCCCCGTCACCACAGACGGATTCCAGTACGCCGTTTCGACGTACTGCTGCCGTGGCGACGCTGTCTCACCATCGCGGAGCTCTTTACGATCCGCCCCGAACTGACCTGCAAAGTTCTTATCCTTGCCACCACCGGCTTTTCGCCGAGCCAGCGATTCAAAGGCCGTAGCCGCACTCAATTCCCTGGGCCCGTCGCTCATCACGGCGGCCGATCTCGGGGCCATCATGCGCTTTCCCAATTGAAGAGCGTATCCGTCCTGTCCGGGCTCCGCATGGTCGAAATTCGAATTGCCCGAGCTGCTCACACCGCCGCCCATTCCGCCCATCATTCCGCCCATTCCGCCGCCCCCAGGCATACCAGGAGCCATCGGCTTCCCAGCAGAATCCATGACGATGGCACCCATCGGCGCAGCAGCGGGCGCTGGCAAATCCGACATCACCTGCTCGCGCAACTCCAACCCCAAGGCAACAGCCGCGCGTTGCTCCTCCTCCTCGACCACTGCCTCGGCTACCGGCTGCGTCGGCGGCTGATACCGAAACGCGATCGTCGACTCGGTCGCAAACGCCGCCACTCGTGTCTGGTCGTAAAAGAACGGCCCAATCGGCATCGCGTTATCGCCATAAAGCCGCAACAGCGCCCGGTCAATCAGGGCCAGCGACAGCTCCGCCGCCACCGGCTTGCCCAACTGGTCCACCGTCGTCACATCAACAACGACCTCCGCGGCCGGTCCCACCTCCGCCTTGCGCGGCTTGAGCTCCACCTTCAAATCGCGCTCGATCCGCAAGTTCACCTGCGTCTGGTGAAACTGAGTGCCCGCCATCCGCCCGGCCGCCAATGTGAAATTCGGGAACTGCGCGGCCGCAACCGGCCACTTGATCGCATTCTCACCCTCGACGATGGGCACCAGCTTGTATTCCAAAATCCGATCGGCTTCCCAGGTCAGCAAGGCGACCCCGCGCTCCAGTCGGCTATGCAGCGGAATCTCGGCCGTCTCACCCACCTTGTAGTTCAACCGATCCGCCAAAAACCGCAGCTTCTGCCCATCCTCCTGGCCTGAGATCGTGACCCGACGATCCTCCACCACCGGATTCCCGAACCGATCCGTCCCCGCCACACGCAGGATGTAGTTTCCGCCTTTCGTGTTGTCGATCTTGACCGGCACGCCGGCGATCCCCGTCTTGGCGTCGGTCGTCAGCTTGGTCTGGCTCACCTGACGCTCAACCGTCCGCCCCCCCTGCGTCACCTGCTCCAGCACCGTCAGGGTCAACGCCTGTCCCGCAGGCTCACCAAGCGCATCGACCGTTGTCACCTGCAGCGGGAACGACTCGCCATCAAGGTAGACGTCGCGACTCGTCGAAAGCTGCGTGCGGAATGCACGGATCGCCACCTGCACCATCGCCGCCGCCGCCACGCCGTCCTGCGGCAACTGAGCCATCAGCGAGAGGGCTTGCTCCTCGGCGAAACCCTCCGTCGAGAACGAGATCGGAAATTCGCCGGCGTCATTCGTCTGACCGTTCACCGTGCGACCGTCCGGCAGATTCACGACAACGTCATGCCCTGCCACCGGCGATCCATACTGGTACTTGGCGATCACCTTCGCCTCGACTTTCTCGCCACGGAAATACACCGTGCGCGGCAGGTCGATCGTCAGGTCGATCTTCTGCAACTGATACGCCTGCACCTCAAACTGCCCGCCGAAATCGCTCTTGCCCGGTTGGAACAACCGCACGCGATAGGCGCCCAAGGGCGCACTCGAATCGAGAGCCAAGGTCGTGTGGAACGTGCCGTATTCCGACAACGTCACACGCCCCGCCTGGAGCGTCCGGCCTCGCGTGTCAAAGACTTCCAGCCGGTACTCCGCCCCCGCGTTCGAGTCGTATTGACCACTCTTGATTTCGCGTACAACCCCGCGCACCTCGACAGTCTGCCCGGGCCGATACGCGGGACGATCAGTGTAAATATAAGCACGCGCTGTCAACCCTTGAGCCACCTGCCCCGGAACGCCCAACCCCGTCCCCGCCGCGTGGCCATCGGCCAGAACGACGTAGGAAAGCTGCTGTCCCGGATCACGCGGCTCCTTCCAGTCGGTCAACAACACGCCGTCCGCTCCCGTCGTGCCGTCGAGGACCACCTTCTCTCCATCCGACACCAGGATTCGTGCGTTGGGCCGCCCCTCGCCGGTCTTCATGTCCTGAGCGAAGAGCAGGAGCTGGTCCCGCGACACCTTCACGATCGCGTCCACATCGCTGCCCAGCACGAGCGTCGTCGCCTGGAGCGTTTTCTCATCGGTGACCTTCACCACGTAAACGCCCGGAATCTCCAGCTTGGGCAGGTCGTAGCTGGTCTCGATCGGCTTGAACTTGTCGTATCCTGGGACCTCGACGGTCCACTCGTGGTCCGGTTGCACCAGCCCGATGTCCAGCGCCTCGACATTCGCCACGCTCTGCTTCTTGCGGAAATACGCCTCCACATCCAGCTTGTAGGCGGTGAGAGTCAGCTTCTCGATATTCCGCGTCGTGATCTTCAATTGCGGCGTCTCGCCCGACCGAAACGCGCGCGGCGTGATCACCGTCAGCGCCTTCGTCTCCATGACCGCGATCCGCTGCCGCGCCTGCGAGGCCCAAGGCTCCACCACCACCTTGCGAAATCGCTCAATCGCCTCCGCCGGCTCGCCTTTCTGTACCTCGTAAATCGAGGCGGTCATGAAGTCGCCATGCGCCGCGGGCTCGGTCCCCGGAAACTTGCCCGCCAGCAATTCCCATGCGGCAATCGCCTTGTCATACTGCTCCTCAGTTTGCCAGCTCTCGCCAATCGCGAAGAGAATCTGCGGAACCCGACCATCAAGCGGATTCTCGGCGACGAAAACCTGCCAGGCCGCTCGCGCCTTGTCGTATTCCTTCAAATTCTGATGCTTTTGCGCGATCAGGAGTCGCGTATCGACGATCGCCCGCTGCGCCTCGGCCGATTGCGCTCCATTGGGATACTTGCTCAAATACGTTCGCCACGCCTCGATCGCCTCGGCAAACTTCTCCTGCCCCTGCAAAACGTGGCCCACCATGAACTGAGCCGCCATTAGAAGTTGCGCTTCCATGGTCCGCGCCTCGTCGGTCGACGCCTTGTAGCCTTTCCCTACCAGAAACGCCCGCAATGCCTCCAGAGCCGCCTCATCCCGCCCTCGCGCCAGGTTCGCTTCGGCGATGTCATACGCCGCCCGCACAGCCAGCGGATGATCGGGATACGCCTCCAGCAAACGACGCAGACTGGCGATCCCCAGATTCAGGCTCGTATCGTCGCCTGGTGTCGGCACGCCGTAGGTGCGGCTGATCTGAAACAACGCACGCCCCCGCAATTCTTGGGCGGCCTTGGTGTCCTGCTTTTCCAGGTCTCGCGCCAGATCACTCCACGTCAGCCGCGCCGGCAACGGCTGGCCGGTCGCAAGCTGCGCCTCTCCAAGTGCGAAACGAGCGGCCTCCCTGTCCGCACCCTGGAGATACTCCTTCAAATACTGCTGATAATTCTCGATCGCTTGCGCCGGGTTGCCCATCTCCTGGCTCGCCTTGCCCATCTCCAGCAAGAGCGACGCCCGAAGTTCCTCGCCCTTCGCCAGCCCCCGCGCCTGTTCCAGCAATACATACGCACCAGCCGGATCGGCTGGCATCGTGGGATCGGCCGGATCGAGCAGCCGACGCGCGAATTCCCGATAAACCCCCGCCAGCCGATCCTTCCGATCTCCCTCAAGCAATCGCTCCGCCTCGCTCCGTGCGATCTTCTCCGCATCGGCGTATCGCCCCGCCGCCAGGTGGATCGCCACCAGCTCCCCTTTGAGCTTGGCCGTCCATTGTCCTTCGGGCGATTCCTTCAGCGTCGCTTCGAGCAACGCACGGGCCTCGTCTTTCTTGTCCCCCAACCGAAACGCCACCGATCGCACCAGCGCCACATACGCTCGATCATCGGCCGTCCACTCCTTGCCCTCCGGAGCCTTCAATCCCGCCAGGGCCGCAGCCGCCTCGGCGAACCGTCCCGCCTGCATATCCAGCACGATCTCACGAGGCAAGTCCGGCGCAACCGCCGCCACGGCGTCGCGCCCATTCACTTCGGGTTTGGCCGCCGCCGCGTCGTCTCCGCCGGCCGACGCCATCGTCGCCATCCATCCGGCCCCCATCAGTATCGAGCCGACAAACGTCCAGCCCGCGCTCATCTCGTGAAATCGCATCAGGATGCTCCTCTCGACCGCCCGTGTTCCAACACCGACGCCGCCGAACTGTTCCTTCTGGTCGCCCCACCCAGGGCGCAAGCCGCTCACGGCGTTCCACCGCTTCGACACACACCCGCTCTGAGCTAAACGTCTCAAACCCCGCACTTATTAGAAGCCACCGTACCCGTATGTTCCGGGCCGTGCTCCGCGCTCGCCTCAGATATGTATCTTGATCATCCCCGGCCCGACATACCTCGGTCAACTGTCGAAGGGTGGCTTTCGGCTCAGCTCCGCCTCATGGTAATTTCAGTCTCTCACCGAAAATCGTTCTGAGGGCATCCGGGCCAATCTCTCCTGTCCTGACTTGCTGCTTCGATTTCACGTTTTCTTCCGGAGGTTGCGTTGTCCTTGCTATTTCCTTTGATGCTCACACTCCTCGCTCGATTGGAAGACCCCCCCATCGTCAAACCCGCCCACCCCGCCGAATCCTCGATTGATGAACTGGGCCTGATCGAACATATCGCCGTCCTCGCCTCAGACCAGTTCGAGGGCCGCGGCCCCGCCTCTCACGGCGAGGATCTGACCGTCCTCTACCTCATCGACCAATTCAGCCAGATGGGCCTCGCCCCCGGCAACCCCGACGGAACCTTCATTCAAAAGGTCCCCCTCGTCGGCTTCACCACCAAGGCCGAGGGCCTGATCACGGCGGGCAAGACCTCCATTCCGCTCGACCGCCCCGAAGCCTGGATGGCGGTCTCCCGCCGCCAGGTCCCCGAGGTCAAGGTCGAGAACTCTCCCCTGGTCTTCGTTGGCCACGGCGTCGTCGCCCCCGAATACGGTTGGGACGACTACAAGGGCCTCGACGTGCACGGTAAGACGCTCGTCATGCTCGTAAACGACCCACCCGTCGCCGATCCCGCCGACCCCGCCAAGCTCGATGAAGCGGTCTTCAAAGGCCGCGCCATGACGTATTACGGCCGCTGGACCTACAAGTATGAGATCGCCGCCGAAAAAGGCGCGGCCGCCGTTCTCCTGATTCACGAAACCGAGGCCGCCGGTTATCCCTATTCCGTCGTCACCGGAAGCTGGGGCCGCGAGAACTTCGACCTCCCCTCACCCGACAAAAACGCCGGCCGACCCGCGCTCGAAGCCTGGATCTCCGGCGCGACAGCCGACACGCTGCTCAAGGCCACCGGCCAGAATCTGGCCTCCCTCAAGGAGGCCTCCCGCCGTCGCGACTTCCAGCCGATCCCACTCAACGCCAGCCTTTCGGCCACCGCTCGCAACACGCTCCGATCGGTCGAATCACGCAACGTCGTCGCCCGAATCCCCGGCGTCAATCCCGCCCTCAAGAATCAGACCGTCGTCCTCACCGCCCACTGGGATCACCTCGGCATCGATCCCTCCCTCGTCGGCGATCAGATCTACAACGGCGCTGCCGACAACGCTTCCGGCGTGGCCATGCTCCTCGAAATCGCCCAGGCGTTCTCGCAAGTCCGCCCCGCCCCCGATCGCTCGATCCTGTTCCTCGCCGTCACCGCCGAGGAAAAGGGACTGCTCGGCGCACGCTACTACGCCGAGCATCCCCTTTACCCCCTCGAAACCACGGTCGCCAATCTCAACATGGACGTCATCAATCTCTGGGGCCGAACCGAGGACATCACAAGCGTCGGCCTCGGTCAGACGACGCTCGACGACCTGCTGGCCGAGGTCGCCAAGGCCCGCGGACGCACCCTCGGCCCCGACGCCGAGCCGGAGAAGGGCATGTACTACCGCTCCGACCACTTCGAGTTCGCCCGCGCCGGCGTTCCCGCACTCAATCTTAAGGGCGGCATGCGCTTCATCGGCAAGCCCGAGGATTACGGCAAGACCGTCCGCGACAACTACACCACAAACGACTACCACAAGGTCAGCGACGAGCTGAAGCCGGACTGGGATCTCAGCGGCGCGGTCGAGGATGGCCGAATCCTCTTCACCATCGCCTACCGCGTGGCCCAAGGGGTCGCTTTGCCTCAGTGGAAGGAAGGTAGCGAATTCAAGGCCCGTCGCGACGCGATGCTCCGCCGCGGCTCGGCAGCCAAACCGTGAGCGGTTCCGAGGACCGCTCTCACTCATGGCGAGGCACCATCGCGGGCGTGATTCTCTTGATCACGCTCGCGCTCGGTGCCCTTCTCGACTCGCGCTTCGCATGGTTTGAACCGGCATTCGCCGCGTTCACACGACTTGTTCACGAACAGACCACGATCTCCGGCCTCCGCCTCCCCTCGCAAACGAGCCTCGCCCGGGCCCACCTCGCGGTCATCGCCATGCTGAGTGGCGTCTCGTTCTTGACGAGCCGCTGGCTCCCTCGCCAGACCAACCTCGTCATCCGGCTTTGCCTGCTCGGCTACGCCGTCCGCGCCGGGTTCTGGATCCTCGGCGGCAACCTCCCGCTCGTTCCCGGCGATAGCGCGCACTATATCGAAGTCGCCACCTCAGTCGCTCGCGGCCAGGGCCCGGTCAAGCACTACGTCGAAAGCTATTTCCTCGACTACCGACGCCACGGCATTCTCAGCGGCCAGGGCGTGCTCGACGACTGGGCCACCCCGCTGTGGGCCTACGTCCTGGCCGCCGCCTACCGTCTGGTCGGCGTCGTCCCGGGCGCTTCACTCGAAGCCACCTTCGCCGTCGCCAAGGGTGCCAGCTTTCTCATCAACTGGCTCACTCTGCCTTTGTTCTACCACTTCACCCGCCGCTGGTTCGGACCCCGCACCGCGGCCTTTTCCCTAGGCGTCTTGGCGATCCTTCCGGTCCATGCGCTCTACGCCGGAATGGCCCTCCGCGAAAGCCTCGTCGCCTTCACGTCTCTGGTCGCGGTCGGCGGCCTCGTCGAGACCTGGCGCTCGCGCCGGGCCTGGCTCTGGGCCTTCGTCGCGGGTCTCGCGGGCGGTCTGGCCATCCTGG
>JBGSYY010000179.1:0-35791 GCA_041750675.1 Isosphaeraceae bacterium
ACCAGCTCGCCGCCTTCGCGCGGAGGGGCTACGTCGCCATCTCGCCCGAGTACCGCTTCTGCCCCGAGTTCACCTTCCCTGCGCAGATCCACGACGTGAAGGCCGCCGTCCGCTGGCTCAAGGCGCACGCGGGCGACTACAAGCTCGACCCGGACCGCGTCGGCGCGATCGGCTATTCGGCCGGGGCGCATCTGGCACTCCTGCTCGGTGTGACCGACCCCGACGACGGCCTGGACCCGGACGCGCTTGCCGACGGCCCCGATAGCCGCGTGCAGGCCGTCGTCAACGTGTTCGGCCCGACCGACCTCCTCGCCGACGACATCCCGCTCGTCAGCCGTCCGTTGCTCAAGGACTTCCTGGGGGGTACGCCCAGGGACAAGTCGGAGCTAGCCAGGCAAGGCTCGCCTCTGACCTACGTCACCAGCGACGACCCGCCCATTCTCACCTTCCAAGGCACGAAGGACCCGCTCGTGCCCCACACCCAGGCCACAAAGCTCGCCGACGCCCTCACGAAAGCCCGCGTCCCCGGCCGCGTCGAGTTGCTCGTCGGCAAGGGCCACGGCGACGACTGGGGCGACGACCTGCCCCGCATCCGTGGCGAGATCGATGCCTTTTTCGACGCCCAACTTAAAGCCCGATCACGTTGAGCCACGCCCAGCGGACCTCCGTGGCTTCCGTCGGACCCCGCTAGGCCGCGTGCCCGCAACCTGGCAAACTATCGGAATCTCTCGCTTCACGCGCTAAATTTCCGCAGGCGAACGGCCTGCGACCCTCTCTCTTCCGACTCAAAGGACACCGCCAATCATGAGTCTCTGGAAACAGCGTTCCACGATCGGCCTGCTAGCCCTGGGACTGTTCTGCGGCAAGGTCCACGCCCAGGAGAAGCCCCCGGCCCCGACCGCCGAAGGTAGCCTCGAAGCGATCAACGCCACTTACCTCAAGGCGTTGACCGAAGTTGAGACCAACCGTTTGAAGCAACTCGACGCTCTATCGCAAAGGACGACGGGTGAGGAGCAGCTCAACGCCTACGCCGCTTTGTTTCAGGGCGCGCTGACGAGTAACCAGTACCAGGTTGTCGAACCGGCCGCCGAGCGACTCATCAAGGCCGGCCATCCCGAGCCGGGCCTCGTCTACCTGGCCTCGCTCGTCAACCTGCTCGCCGAGATCGACCGTGGTGCCTACGACGAGTCGCTCCAGAGCCTGGCTGCTGGCATCCGCGCCGGCAAGGCGGCCGACCCCGACGGCGCGCCTGTCAGTCTCATGCTCTCCCGCGATACCCGGCTCATGCTAGCGGAAACCTATTATCAGCGGCTCGTCCAGGCGGATCAGTTCGAAATCGCTCGGAAGGCCTTTGCCCTGATCGCCAAGGAAACCACCGACGACGCCATGCGTGCCTATGCCAGCGACCGCCTCGCCCGGCTCGAAATGATCGGCAAGCCGGCCCCGGCCATCGAAGGCACCGATATCGACGGCAAGCCGTTCAAGCTCGCCGACCTCAAGGGCAACTCAGTTCTCGTCGTCTTCTGGGCGAGCTGGTGCGTCCCCTCCAGTGCCGAGGCCGACTACCTCGAACAGATCTTCAAATCCTACCGCGACAAAGGATTCCGCATCGTGGGCATCAACGTCGACGGGCTTCAGGAGACCGGCGAAACCCCCGCGCAGCTTCAGGCCGACGTTCGCAGGTTCCTGGTCGACCACCACATCGACTTCTCGAACCTGATCAGCGGCCTCGGCAACCCCGATTTCGCCCAGATCTACGGCGTCAACGATATCCCATCAAGCTTCCTGATCAACGCCCAGGGCGACATCGTCCACGTCGACGTCACCCTGGCGAATCTGGAAGCAAACATCAAGAAACTGATCGGTAAGTGAACTAATCCGTTTCAACGGTTCGCGCTCCGCGCTGTCGTTCATCCACCCGACGGCGCGGCCAGCGCGGCTTTACCCAAACTGTCGTACAGGCCGAGTAAGAAGCGGTGAAACGTATCGACCACGGCGGGCGTCGTATGCTCGCGCAGATAGGTCAACGCCGGTTGGCCGTAAGCGATGAGCTGATTTCGGGCATCGCTCACCAGAGCCACAGGAGCCGTTCCATTGGCCTTGAAATCTCGAAAGACGGAGTTCGCCGCCGAATTGGCGACCACTTTCTGCGATCCCAGTGGCCCCTCTTCGGGTGCTTCGCTAGGCCAGATCAACTCACCGGCGGCGCTAAAGAAACTGGCCAGCGGAAGGACCGTCCGTCGTACCGTGGCCGATCCCGCCTGAGTTCCCGTAGCTGCGACGGCAGTTCGGGTTTCAGGAAGCCGCGCCATCTGTTGACCCAGCGAGCGCCGGGTTGATACGTCGAACCGCTCGGTAAACGAGGCATCGCGGGTGTTGTTGATGTAGGCGTTGGGATTATTGCCATAAACGCGGCCCACACCAGGCATGGTCTGCCGCGCGGCGTAGGCTGCGTTCGCCGCCGCCGCCGAGCGATCGTTGATATTGTTCATGATCGCCATGTTGCCAATCTGGCCGCCCATGCCCATGCCGAAACCGCCGTACCCCATGCCCCATTGGGCTCGGGCCGACGCGCCGCACGGCAACCCGAGCGCCACCCCCACGGCGCACCAGGCCAGCACGCGGCGAAACCCACGAGAAACACCTGCGTGCGGTCGGCTCATCGAGTCACTCCCCACCTGGACGGAAAAGGCCAACATCTTCGCGAGATCACGGTCATCTTGCTCAAGCGATAACAAATCATAGCGGCGCATTCGCCGTCCACTCAATCCGGTCGATCCGACGCATCCGCAGCCGCGCCCGTCGCGGACGGTGATGCCGCCGCCATCCCCAAGCTGTCATAGAGACCGAGCAGAAACCGGTGAAACTCATCGGCGACGGCGTCGGTCGAGCTTTGACGAAGCTCCGCAAGGGCCGGCTGGCCATATTGCACCAGGAGATCGCGTGCGTTGCTCACCATCGCGACCGACGCCCTACCGTTTTCCTGAACCTCGCGGTAAACCGCTTGAACGGCCGCTCCCGCCTTGGACGATTGTTCCCCAAGCGTTCCCTCCACCGGTGCTATACTGGGCCAGACGAATTCGCCCGATGCGTTGAAATAGCTCGTTACGGGCAGCACCTGAGATCGCGCCGCTCCGACTCCTCGCCCTGCCGCCGATTCCGCCACTGGGGCGTTTGTGGTCGCTCGCCCAGCGGCCTCGTGGCCGATCGTCCGCCGACTTGAGACATCAAATCGTTGAATGTACGAAGCGTCACGTGTGTGATTGATGTACGAGTTGGCGTTTGTCGCGCCTTGCATTTGCCCACGCGCGGCAAATGCGGCCTGGGCGGCCTGGGATGACCTCGTATTCGTATTCCTCATTGTCGCGGCGTTCGATATCGAGCCGCCCCCATTCATTCCAAAGCCATAGCCGAAGCCCATGCCGAATCCCCATTGACCGTGGGCGGACGTTCCGTCCGCCAGCAGGAGAGCAGACAGAATCCCGAGTAAGGGAAGCGGAAATCGGTGGCGAAGCGATCGACGATTGAGACGCATCTCAGGCTCCAAAGGAATAGCCCTGGTCTTCATGGTTCACCGTGGCTTGAGGCATTCCACAGGCACAACTCCGAATGAACCGCCCTGTCGGCGATCCCTCAGCTTCCCGCGCGGTGAAAGACGCTGGGCTGCGGACGATCGAGTGCGAAAAGCCGGCGATCCAGAGCCTCCTCAAGATGTTCGAGGTCCGCCAAGAACGTCGAGGCCGGCAATCGGCCTCCCGGAAACGGGCGATCGGGCTGCCCCTGAACGATCACCATCCGATCCAACAGAGGAGGATGAGTCGACGTCCCGGAGGTGCGTTCGGCCAGCGCTGCGTGCCGCAAGCTCATCAGCATCTCTGGTGAAAGCCGACGCCAGAGTGTCCGAAACGTCGCGTAAAGGTTCAACCGTCCCGGCCGCGCCGGGTCGTGATGCTCCAGCAGTTCCCGAAAAATCGGCTGCATCAAGGCGACCTTCACGAGCGCCGAGGCCGTCGGCCCGCCACCTGCAATGCCGGCTGCCAATCGGTCCGCTCTCTCCTCCTGAGCACGAGCCAGGGGCGCGATCCACGAATCCGCGCGTTGATACGCCCATCGCGCCCAGGACCGCAACGGGCCATCCTTCAACCCTCCGCATGGAGTTTCGCCATCCAGCTCCTCTTCAAGCCGCTCCACAAACCGCGTCGCGCGTGCCAGCCTTGCCGCGTCGCCCCGGGCCAGATGCGCTAGTTCATGTGCCAGCACGGCGCGCAACTCATCTCGATTGAGCACCTGCAAAAGCGGCAGTCCTAATACCAGGGAGCGAGACCGGGCGTTGTGTCCCCACGACACCACTCCACAACAGGGCAGGAACGTCAGGCGGACAGAACCTGGCAGCGAGGCACCGAGTCGGCGCGCCAGGCCCTCGATCTCCTCGTAAAGCTCGGGAGCCTCGGCTCGTTCCAAATTCGGACCCAGTTCGGCATCAACCCGGCACCGATCGGTACCCAGCCACACTCCACCCAGGGTACCCACGACACCCGCCGGATCTCGCAGCCGGATCTCATCACCGAGCCAACGTCTCAAGACCGGCACAAATCCACCGCAGATCAGCAAGACTCCAGCACCGACCCCGGTTACGACAGGATACGCTCTCCGCAGGATTTCCACCGCAAGCACCCGCGTCCGCAGCCGACTCCCGTTCGATCCGCTCTCGTCACGCGAGCGCAACGCTTGCGCAGATGAGCGAACATCCGCTCCGCCTCGCCCCGATTCAATGGCCATCTCGTTCAGTGACAAGTGTCGGAACCTCGTCCTTGACGCGACCAAGACAACTGTCTTAGGATACAGCCATTCGCCCCGGGCGCATGCCGAATTTCCACACGCTTCCTGTCTTTTTCGACGAATTTCTTCGCCGTTCCCGATGGTAAGCCGTGTGCCCTCGCTCCATGAGACGGACTTTGTCGACAACCCCGGGCCACTCTCTCGAGGCTCCGGCCATGCCCAAGCGTCCACCCAACATACCCGACTCCGAGCTTGAGGTGCTCAAGGTCCTCTGGGATCGTCAGCAGGGCACCGTTCGCGAATTGCTCGAAACCCTGCGTGGGACTGGCCTTCAGTGGTCCTATGCGACCGTCGCCACGCTCCTCGACCGCCTCGAAGCCAAGGGCCTCGTCTCCAGCGACCGCCGCGAGTTGGCTTTCGTCTACAGGCCCCGCATTAGCGAGAATGAGGTCCAGCAGCGCCGCGTCACCGGACTGGTTCAGAAACTCTACCAGGGACAGCCCGGTCTGCTCGTCATTCATTTGCTGAAAGCGCATCCTCTGGAGCCGGACCAGGCCCGTGAGATCCGAGACCTGCTCGACCAGATCGCCGACGACGAGCCGGCAGCCGATGCGCCCGGTCTTCCCCTTCCAGGTTCCGGCGCGTGAACGCCCGCGACTTCGATGATGAAAACGAGAATGACGATCTCGACGACGAGGTACCCGTCATCCTCTGCCTTTGCGGCCAGACTCTGCGCCTGCCCGGCGCTCGCCCAGGCCGAATCGGGCATTGCCCTGCCTGCGGCGAGGAATTTCGCGTCCCCGAGATGGGCCGTCGCGTGCCCCAGCGCCCTCTTCGCGACGAGGATGACGCAGCCGTAGGTGGATACGACCTGGCACCTGAGAGCGAGTCGACCTCGACGACTGGCCCCCGTCTCTTACGCCCACCGCGCGAACAGGAGGAGCCGTCCGAAGAACGCGCGCGACCAAAAAAGAAGACCAGCGCCGAGCGAACTCCCATCGAAGCCGTCGGCCGCGGCGGTCTCTTTCCTCTACCCAGACGACCGGAGGAGACTCTTCTCGGCAGCCTCCGCTACCCGCTCTGGGACGGCATGGGTCTGATGGCCATGCTCCTGCTGCCGATCGGCCTTTCCTTCACGTCGATCCTGATCTTCGGCGTCCTCCCTTGGGCCTTGAAAACCGGTGGGATCGTTGCCCTCGTCGTGCCGATCATCATCGGCTTCATCGTGATTTTTGCCTTTTTGTTCGCCTTCGCCTTGGCGGCGGGCAGCGAGGTGCTGGTCGCCTCCGCGATGGGCGAAATCCACCATCCCCGCTGGCCCGACCTCGAAATCGGCGTCCTC
This sequence comes from Isosphaeraceae bacterium, assembly GCA_041750675.1. Classification (GTDB taxonomy): domain Bacteria; phylum Planctomycetota; class Planctomycetia; order Isosphaerales; family Isosphaeraceae; genus BPJS01. The sequence goes on from JBGSYY010000179.1 coordinate 6,122, forward strand.
TTTGGCACAGCGCTTCGCTGGGGGCTGGCTTGGGGCGTCGGCCTCGGGCTTGTCTACCTGCCGCTGAACTGGCTGCTTCCGTTTCAGGGCGAGATCGACCTCTTCGGTCGTCTGCTTCGAGGCATCCTGCTTTCGATCGGCGGACTCTACGCGCTTGTCGCCCTGCTCTCGATCTACCTCCACGACGACCTCGGCGCCATCAACCCCTTTCGAGTCTTACCGGCCCTCCCTCGATTCGGCAGCCGCCTACTCGGCATCTGGGCGATGCTCGCCGGCACGATCGCTCTCGGTGTCGTGGCCGTCTCCGTGGTCCACCGCGCAGCCGGTTTCGGCATCCCGATCTTGCTCACCGCCGCATGGCTAGCCTGGGTTTTCGCCATCTACGCGGGTCTGGTCATCCTCAGGGCGCTAGGCCGCACCTACGATCTCCAATCCGAGGCTGTCGGCTGGTTCGAGAAGCATCGGTCCCGTGATGAGGACGACGCCAAGATCCCTCCCGTCCCCCCTGAAATCCCTGATATCTGAAGTCGATGAACCGTTCCGTCGGCCAGGACAGCAATTGCCCAGAGTATTCCACCTCAACCAGCGATCCCGTCCCCCCCCCCGCAATGTCTGAAAGATCCGGCCCGACCTTGCCTCCGTGTCCTCCAACCCGATGGCACGTCGCGCGGGCGATCGCCCCTCGGTTCTCGTGCATCACGTTTCCCCTGCGCCGCGTCGCCGAGACTCTCTAGAGCATGAGACGCCTGAGCGCTGCGAGATCGTCACTCAAGACCGCCAAAACCATCGACAGACAGAGGCTGATGACATTCCTCAGGGCTCTCTCGGTGGCGTTCCGTATTCCTCGTGCTTCAGAGGATCCGGCAGCGGTGGATATGCGATCGCCAGCGAATCCGCACTCACCGCCGGAATCGTTCGGAAGTGCAGCGCGGCCAGTCGGGCCGAACCCAGGGCGCATTCCTTTTCGATCAAATAGTATCGATTGTATTGATCGATCGTTTGATTGACCGATCGCAAATCGAAATCGAGCAGAAACTGTGTCCACCGTCGATTGAACCGAACCACGCTCGCCGACAGATCACGAGCCGCCCCGCGACGGCGGCGGGTCGAGCCGGCGACGACTGCCCAGGGCAGGGGGGGCTGCCCCAGGGCATTCCCTAAAGCCTCAGGAGATTCCCAAAACAAATCCATCCCGTCACGTGGGCCAGTGGCGAGTCGTGCCCATTGCCGGAGCCGGACCGCCACCATCTCTCCTAACCGCTCACGCTCTCGGCGGCATCGCGCATGCAGCCGTTCGAGAGTCTCGTCAAGCTCCTGTCCACGGCGCGTGAACGCCGGGGTATCGAACAGACCGAGCAGCCGGCGTAATTCGGGATCCGTCGTCCCCGGCATCTCGGTCAGCTCATTGCGTGCCTCTTCGGTCACCGCTCCGCCTCGCGCCGAGGCGGCTGACTCTCCGTCGAGAGTCGATTCAGGCTTCGTCGATAATGCCAACGCTGCTGAGCAGGACCGAGCCGCCGCGTGCGCTGCGTCCATGCGTCCGCAGTCCGTTTTAATAATGTGGCCGGGTCTTCGCCTTGAGCGGCCTTGGTTCGGGCGATTTCCAGATCGTCAAGGTAACCCCGTGCCTCAGGGATACGAAGTCCGATCACCACCCGAGGCGCACCCAAGGTCTCGGCCACTGCCTGCCCCCAGGCGCGCGGGTCGACTCCCAGGGCCGACTGGGGATCGGGCAGGCCCAAAACGAAATGCGAGTTCCGCACCGGCAGCATCGGGAACGCGGGATCGGAGATGATCGCCACGGCCGTCTCCGGACTGGCGATCGCCTGCAGGAACGCGATCGCCGCCTCGCGGGTTCGTCCCTCGGATGTCGATCCCAGTCCCGCGAACCACCCGCCTCCCGTAGGCAAGTAGGCAACCCGATTCGTCTGAACGGGCGTCGACCACTCCTTGCGCAACGGGTCGTAGACCCGATCCGAGCCCGGCAGCGCGGCCAGTCCCACAGTGGCTGGGCGCTTGGGGTCGGTCCAGCTCGACGCACGCTCGGCCAGATCAATCAACATTGCCGTGCGACCGTCACGAAACGCTTCGCGTGCCGCCCCGGCGTCGAACGAGGTCATCTCCGGCGGTCCACAATCTCTCCAGGCCGCCATGCCGCGCAGGGCTTCGACGAACGGCTCACTCGCGATCCAGGGTGTGAGATCGGGTCCATCGGCGTCGAAGAGCAGGGCGAACTGGTCCGGTGCCTGGCCCAGCGCGGCTGCCCGCGAAAGATAGGTGGCCATCCCAACACCCTCGGCGTCCGCTCCCAACGCCACCGCGAGCCCATGATCGGCCTCGCCATCGCCGTTCCAATCGCGACCCTGAAAAAACCGAGCCAGCGCATCGAGTTGATCCCAACTCTTGGGCGGTTCGAGGGTCAGGCTCGCCTGCTTTGCCGCTTGGCGATTCGCCTCGGAACTGAACGCATCGCGTCGGTAAATGAGAACGGGCCCGGTCGAACCGATCGGAAGGCCCATGCGATCCTCGCCATACTTTCCCGCCTGCTCCCGCAGCGGCAGCGCAACATCGGTGAAATCGAGAGGATCACGCCGTGGAGCGCCTAGCTCTTCGTCGGACGATTCGTCCGCCGCAGTCTCGCTGCCGATTGGGAGCAGCCCCACCGCGCGGACGGCCTGTTCGGGAATCAACGCCAGCGAGCCGGCGTCCACCAAGGCCCCCATGCGATCCCCGGCGTAGACCAGCACGTCGTATTCCCCGGCCTCGGCCGGTGAGACCGCCTCGGGATGGATCACCAGTCGCGCGCCGGTCTGCTCCTCCCATTCACCGCTCTGGACGCGAATCGCTTCCAGGATTGCCGGGTTGCCCACGGCGGCGATGCGTAGTTCCACACCCGTGAATCGGGGCGCTGCCGATGGCGTCGCCTGGGGATCGCCGCAGCCGCCAATCCATGCGGTCGCCAGCGCCACAATCCCTGAGAAACGGCCAATTCTGATTCGTAGGGCCTGCATCACAGCACCGATCTGCCTGGTCCAAATGTGTTCTAGACGAAACGCTTCGCATCACCCGAGACGCCCAAGAGATCGTATTCACCGGCTTGGGGCTTGGTCAAACGGCCAAAGACTGATGACTACGAACCGCCTCAAAATCTGGGGAATCAAACGAAAAAGGGGGCGGTCACCCTGATTGAGGATGACCGCCCCGCTTTTGCTGGGGATTGCTGCGAATCGTTTGCTGGATTCAGACGTCGATTCCCAGGCGGTACCGCAATTCGTCGAAGCGTTCCTTGTACTGGTCGTCGGTCGAGTGCAGGTGTTCAGCCTCGGAGATGAACTTCAGTGTGTCATCACGCCGCAGTCCATGCCCCTGGAGGATTTCTTCGAACAGGCCGAGGTCGTTGGCGTAGACGAACAGCAGCTTATGTTCGTCAAATTGTACCTCCATCGGACCTTCCGGATTGAGTGCGGCGATGCCCGTGCAGCCGTCGTTGAGCAGCAATTCCTCGTAGTCGTACAGCGTGCTCTTGAGGATCACCGTGTCGATATGCTCGCGATACATATCTTCGTGTGCGCCTGGCTCACTTTCGTGGCTCGACTCCATCACCACGTCGATCTCTTCACCCAGCGGTTCAAGCAGGTCCATGAAGACTTCAAACAGCCGCTCGGCCGACACGCTGGCCGCCAGCACCGGCATCGTGTTGCCGCTTTCCGGATCACGGAAAACATCGCGACGATAACCCTCTCGGGGAATGACGTCCAACGCGATCGACGGTCGAACCGCATCGGTCAGAGCAAATTCCCCGTAGTGTCCGATCTGCAGATGAGCGTCCAGCTCGTCCTGGGTCAGATCCTCAAAACTTGTGCGCGGCATCCGGCCAGGATTGGAGCGCAGGACGCGCTCCAAGAAACGTTGCAGGAAACTCATGGGAAAGGGTCCCCTCGCCCCGAGACCGAGAGTCGTATGAATGGGTAAGAATAATCCTCGGACCGCGACAGGCGGCTCGATCTGCCCGAACGTGGCCATCCCGGGCCAGCTCTCGCCTGTCGCCGAGCCCAAGGCGGTGACCCACCCCGGGGACGGTTGCCTTTCCCTCGGCACCGCTCGAACGCCGTATCAACCTTTGCTCTTCTACTATATACCATGCAATACGCTCGAAACCGGGGGCCTTCCAAAAATCAAACTGAAGGCCGACGGCCCCGCCAACCGAAACTTTTGCCTCCCCCGGTTGAACCCCAACCTTGCGACCGGCCGAACCCCGAAGGCTCGTGACGCCTGCAAGCATCTACGCAAAGTCGATGCCATGGTCTGAATTCGCGGCTCGGACTCGCCGTTCGGCCGGGAATTCACGAGACTTGAGAAAATCTCCCCCACGCCGTACGGCGGGCGTCCGGACTTGGCGATTGTTCAATTGACAAGACGCGCCGCTGCCTTGTCGCGCACTCCGCCCTGGTGCGACAATCCGGAAAACGTCCCCCGCCCCCGCAATCGGCAGTGTAAGACTGGGAGAGGAGACCCACGCATCATGGCCACAGCACCTCAACAGGTGGATCGCTACCTCGGCGAGAACGCCAAACGCTTCGAGGACCAGCTTTTCCACCTCCTGCGCATCCCCAGCGTCAGTGCTCAGCCCGATCACGACGCCGATACCCGCCGCGCCGCCGAGTTCGTCCGCGACGACCTCCGCGTGATGGGTGTCGCCGCCGAGTTGATCGAGTTCCCCAGCGGCCATCCTATCGTCTATGGCGAACGGCTCGACGCCCCCGGCAAGCCCACCTTGCTTGTTTACGGTCACTACGACGTTCAGCCCGCTGAGCCGCTCGAGCCCTGGAACTCCTCTCCCTTCGAGCCGACCGTTCGCGACGGCAACGTCTACGCACGCGGGGCGACCGACGATAAAGGCCAGATGCTCACCCATCTCAAGGCCGCCGAAGGCTGGCTCAAGACTGTCGGCACGCTTCCCATCAACGTCAAGTTTCTGATCGAAGGCGAGGAAGAGGTCGGCGGCCGCAACCTTGAAAAGTACCTGGCCGAGAACGCCGCCAAGCTCGCCTGCGACTATGCCGTGATCTCCGACACCAGCCAGTTCGCCCGCGACATGCCGGCCGTGACCTATGGGCTGAAGGGCCTCGCCTACTTCGAGCTGCGCGTCCAGGGAGCGAACCGCGACCTCCACTCCGGCACTTTCGGCGGCGCGGTGCAGAATCCGATCAACGCTCTCTGCACCATTCTCGCCAGCCTCAAGGGGGCCGACGGCCGCATCCTGATCGAGGGCTTTCTCGACGACGTCCGCCCACTCCAAGATTGGGAGCGCGCCGAGTTCGCCAAGCTTCCCTTCTCTGAGTCCGAGTTCGCCGCCGATCTCAACGTGCAGGAATTATTCGGCGAGGCCGGCTACAGCACCATCGAACGCAAATGGGCACGCCCGACCTGCGATATCAACGGCATCTGGGGCGGCTATTCCGGACCAGGTCCCAAGACCGTCCTGCCCTGCAAGGCCGGCGCGAAGCTCAGTTTCCGTCTGGTGCCCGATCAGGATAACCACAAGATCGCTGAGGCCGTGCGCCGGCACATCGAACGCCATGCGCCACCCGGCATCACCTGGGAACTGGAGGACATGCACGGCGCGCCCGCCGTTTTGGTCGACACCAAGACCCCCGGCTTCGCCGCAGCCACCCGTGCCATCGAGACTGCCTTCGGCACCCGTCCCGTCTTTATTCGCGAGGGCGGCTCGATTCCCGTCGTCGGTCTCATCAAGCAACATTTGAACGTCGATACGCTGCTACTCGGCTGGGGTCAGAACGACGACAACCTGCACGGCCCCAACGAGAAGTTCAGCCTGGCGGACTTCCACCGAGGTATTCGCGCCGCCGCACACCTGATGGCCGAATTGGCGAGCTGATTCGCGTCACAATCGCCAAACCTGCGGCGAACCCATGTGTCCGCTCGACGGTTCCTCCCTCGCAGCGAAGCTCGCAAAGGTCTGTCCGATGAAACTCGCCGAAGCGCTCATTCTCCGATCCGACTGCCAGAAGCGACTGGAGCAGCTCAAGGCTCGCCTGCTGCTCTCGGCCAAGGTCCAGGAAGGTGACAGCCCGCCCGAGGACCCGCAGGCGCTGCTGACCGAGGTCGAGCGCATCGCCGCCGAGCTGGAACGCCTCATCCGTCAGATCAACGCCACGAACGCAGCGACCGACTTTAAGCCGGGCACGCTGTCCGACGCACTCGCCCGCCGCGATGTGCTGTCGATCCGCCGCAAAATCTATGTAGAACTGGCCGCCGCCGCTGTTGTGCAGCAGAACGCCTACAGCAAGTCGGAAGTCCGCTTCAAGAGCACCGTGTCGGTCGCCGCGCTCCAGAAAACGGCAGACGACCTGGCTCGCCAGTATCGCGAGCTGGACGCCCGCATCCAGGAGGCCAACTGGCAAACCGAATTGAAGGAGGAAGCGTAAACGAAGCACGAGGACGCGCGGGTGGTTCCCCTCCAGGGACCGCTCGGTGTAGTCGCGAGAATCCGCCGGGGCGAGTCCAAAACCCCTCCCACTCGGGTCAATGTGGGACTCAGGCGCGAGGGGCCGCGCCGACCTTCTTAAGGTAAAGCCCCTCATTGTTACCTTTGTACGTCGCATCGGGCATCGTCATTACCAAGGGCTGACCGTCGGCTTTCGCGGCGAGGGTGGGATTGGGGACACGCGTCCGGTCCAGGTGTGGGAAAGTGAGTCGATCTGGGAGAACGCGCGGACGCTGCCTTCCGAGTGGCGTTCGGTGTAGCCGGGAGGAGTCTGGTCGGAGCGAGTCCAACCCCGCCCACGGGGCAAGGTGGGCATGGCTCGGCGCGCGGGGCCGCGCCACGCGGGTTCGATTCCTGCAAATTACACGTCATGCCCCGCACCGTTACCGTCGCACAGCGCATCGCGCATCGTTACTACCATGGACTGGCCGGCCTGTCGCTTTTCTTCGGTAAGGGTGGGATCGGGGTCCGCGTACCGTGTACGACAGCCGGAATCGTCACAATCGCCTTAAAGGTTCCGGGGTGTTACAATTCTAGTACACAACGATCTCGTCAAGGAATGGCGTGGATCGTCGCGAAGGGTTTGCATTCCCGTGCCAATCAACGGTTCCGTGACATGACTGTTCTCAACCGGTCTAATCCAGGGCCGCAGCCACTTCAGCCGGACGGCGCGGAACAGCGGATGCGGATCAGGGGAATCTCCTGGGAAACCTTCCTGGCGCTCGCCAATGACCTGAATGATCGCGACGTCCGCCTCGCTTACGATTCGGGTGATCTGGAACTCATGAGTCCCTCGCCGCTTCACGATCGCTACAAGAAGTTGCTGGGACGGTTCGTCGAAGATTGCCTGATCGGCCTCGGCATCCCATTCGAGCCGGCTGGCGAGTCTCGCTGGATTCGCGATGCGGCCCGACGCGGGCTGGAAGCCGACGAGAGTTACTTTCTCGACCCCGCCAAGCTGACGAAGATCGCCGGCCGCGCCGCGGAACGCCCCGACGACCCGCTGCCCGATCTCGCGATCGAAATCGACCTCTCGGAACCCCGTCTCGATCGCGCCGCGATATATGCCGATCTAGGAGTCGTAGAGGTCTGGTACTACGACGGGGCGATGCTGCGAATCGAACGACTCGGCTTGGGCGGAACCTATCACTCCGCGGGCGAAAGCATCTACATCCCCATACAGGCCCAGGAAGCCGCCGACTGGATCGCGCGGGCTTCCCAGACCGACTTCCTGGATTGGTTGGAACAGGTCCGTCACTGGGTCCGGAACGAGCTGGCCGCCCGCCCCAGACCGCCGCGCTGATCGTTGCACTGGTTCCTGATTATCTACGTATTCTCGAGTGGTTTCGCTTCCCATGCTCGACCTGAAGTTGCTCCTCGCCAATCCCGACGCCGTCAAGCAAAACTGCGCGACACGACACGCCCCGGCAAACGTCGCCGCCGAGGTCGACCACCTCGTCGACCTCGACGCTCGCCGCAAGGCCGTCCTGCTGGAGGTTGAGGACGTCCGTCGCCGCCAAAACGAAACCGCCCAGGCCACCGGCAAGGAAAAAGATCCCACACGCCGCCAGGAACTTGTCGCCGAAGGCAAACAACTGAAAGCGGACGTCGCCGCGCAAGAAGAGAATCTGCGTGGCTTGGAAACGGAAATCAAGGCCCGCCTCATGCGGCTGCCTAATCTCACTCACCCCGACTCACCCACCGGCGGCGAGGACGCCAGCCGCGAGCTGCGCCGCTGGGGAACTCCACCGCAATTCGACTTCAAACCGAAGGACCACGTCGAGCTGGGCAAGGTGCTCGACATCATCGACTTCGACGGCGGCGGCAAGGTCAGCGGCCACGGGTTTTATTTCCTCAAGGGCGACGCCGTCCTGCTCGACCTGGCGCTCCAGCAATATGCTCTGCAAACCCTCATCCGCGAGGGCTTCCGCCCCGTTCTCACGCCCGACCTCGCCCGCAACAGCATTCTCGAAGGCATCGGCTTCCAGCCCCGTGGGCCGGAGACCCAGGTCTATTCCGTCGAGGGGACCGACCTGAGTCTGATTGGCACGGCCGAGATCACCCTCGGCGGCCTCCACGCCGACGAGGTCCTTGACGCCGACCGCCTCCCCCTTAAATACGTCGGACTCTCCCACTGCTTCCGCACCGAAGCCGGCGCGGGCGGTCGCGCCAGCAAGGGCCTTTATCGCGTCCACCAGTTCACCAAGGTGGAGATGTTCGCCTTCACCGAAGGCTCGCTCGACGTCTCGGGCGCCATGCACCAGGAGTTGCTTCGGATCGAGGAATCGATCTTCCAGGGCCTCGGCCTGCCTTATCGGGTGCTCGACATCGCCTCCGGCGACCTGGGTGGCCCCGCATATCGCAAGTTTGATCTCGAAGCCTGGATGCCCGGTCGCGGCGAGGCTGGCGAGTATGGCGAGGTCACGAGCACCTCCGACTGCACCGACTACCAGGCCCGTCGCCTCAACATCCGCTACAAGCCCGCCGGCCAGAAAGGCACCCGGTTCGTCCACACCCTCAACGGCACGGCGGTCGCCGTCAGCCGGGCCCTGCTGGCGGTTCTCGAAAACTATCAGCGCTCCGACGGCTCGATTGCGGTTCCCGAGGTCCTCCGCTCCGTTGTCGGCAAGGCCGCGATCACCGGGGCTTGATCCTTCTCACTTCTCGTGCAAACGCGGTTTTCCGAATGCCTTGTCACATGCCATCGCTGCCTCGCGTCGGCTATGATAGGAAATTCCTCCCCCGCGTGGCCGTGCCTCGCTCCTTGAGAAATCGAGGAAGCTCGACCATCGTCCTGTCACAAATTTCCCCTCGGTTCAAACTCGCCTTGCGCGTCTGCGCGACGTCACGTTGTCGCGCCCCCCGGAGTCGCCTATGCCGATACGCAACCCGCTGCTTGTCCCCGACCTCCGCGAGCTAATCGAGGGCGGAGAGATAGCGGCGGTGCGCGAATTTCTCGGCGATCTCCATCCCGGCCAAGTCGCCGAGCTGGTCCAGGACTTTGAGACTGCCGAGGGTGACGACGTCTTCAATCTCCTCGAACCCCGCCAGCGGGCCGAAGTTCTTAGCTATATCGATGGCGACGCCCAGGTCCGCCTCATCGAGCTGATGCCCCCCGCCGACGCGGCCGAGTTGCTCCACGTCATGTCGCACGACGAGCGGGCCGACCTCGTCAACCGCCTCGACGACGATATCGTCGACGGCATTCTCCGCCGCCTCGCTCACGCCGAGCGCGAGGATATTCGCCGCCTCGCCAGCTACGAGCCAGGCACCGCCGGGGCGGTCATGACCACCGACTATGCCACTCTCCCCCCCCACATCACCGTCCGCGAAGCCCTCGACCGACTCCGCCAGGAAGCCCCCGACCGCGAGACCATCTATTACAGCTACGTCGTCGACGACGCCCGAAAGCTGCTCGGCCTGATCTCGCTCAAAAACCTGCTGCTTGCCCGTCCCCGCGCTCAGATCGACGAGGTCATGCACACCGACCTGATCGTCGCCCGCCTCGAGGAAGATCAGGAATCGGTCGCCAAGAAGGTCGAGGAATATGACCTGATCGCGATTCCTGTGCTGGATAGCGAGGACCGACTCGTCGGCATCGTTACCTACGACGACGCCGCCGACATTCTCCGTCAGGAACAGGCCGAGGACACCCTCCGCTTCGCGGGCGTCGCCGCCGAGGCCGAGGCCGCAGACGAACAGCTCGGCCAGGCCCGCATCATCGACGCCGTCCGCCGCCGTATCGGCTGGCTCATGCTTCTGTTCTTCGGCGGCTCGATCACCAGCTTCGTCGTCCGTACGTTCGGTTGGGTCGACGGCGAGCTCTCGCCCGACATCGACCTCGCCATCTTCATTCCACTTTTGATCGGTACCGGCGGCAATGCCGGAAGCCAGGCCGTCGGCACCATCATCCGCGGCCTCGCCCTGGGTGAGATCCAGAAGGGCGACGGCCTCAAGGTCCTGCTTCGCGAAGCACTCACCGGTCTGCTGCTCGGACTCCTTCTCGGCGTCATCGGGTTTCTCTACACCTGGCTCATCCTTCGTAACCCGCCAATGTTCTCGGCGGTCATCGCGCTGGCGATCATCGGCATCTGCGTCTGGGCCAACACCGTGGGAGCCCTGATCCCCCTACTCGCCACCCGCTTTGGCATCGACCCCGCCGTCGTCTCCGCGCCGTTGATCTCCACACTGGTCGACGCAACCGGCCTGATTATCTACTACTCCATCGCCATCCTGCTTCTGCTCCGCTTAAGTCACGGTAGCGGCTAGACCTCGGCAAGTTTGGCACCGAACCGGGGCGGTCCGACCCACTTCCGCTTCTCCTGAGAGGAACATCGCCTGCCATGCGTTTCGCCGAGCTTACCGCCCCCGAGATCCGAAGTCTGAATCGCGACAAGCTGCTCGTCGTCGCCCCGATTGCCGCCTGCGAGCAGCACAGCGACCACCTCGCGGTGTTTACCGATTCCATTCTCTGCGGCGCCGTCGCCGACCGACTGGAAGCGGCAATGCCCGAGCAAATCTTGCTGCTTCCGCTCCTCTGGCTCGGTGCGAGCGAGCATCATTTGCCCTTCGGCGGCACTCTCACCGCCACGCTGCCGACCTATGAAACCCTTCTCGTCGAGCTGCTGACCCCGCTCCTCCGCGATGGCTTCCGCCGCGTTCTCCTGCTCAATGGCCACGGTGGCAATATCGACCCCCTGCGTATCGCGCTCCGTCGCCTTGATGCCCAGTTTCCCGGCCTTGTGCTCACGGGCGCTGCCTACTGGGACCTGGCCGCGCCCGAACTGGCCGCGCTCTGCCAAGGCCCACGCACCTCGATGGGCCACGCCTGCGAAATCGAGACGGCCATGATGCTCCACCTGCGGCCCGACCTGGTTCGACCCCACCTGATTCGCGACGATCCGGCCGAATCGGTGACGGGTCTGGATGGCCTGACCCTCGCCCGCGATTTCGGCCGCCGCACTCATCACGGTGCTGTCGGCCATCCCCAGGCCGCCACGGCCGAAACCGGCGGTCGGATGTTCGAGGCCGTCGTCCAATCCGTCGTCGCCGTCGCGAGCCGACTGATCACCCGAGACTGAACGCGGCCGCCGGCTCCTCTTGGCCGCGGAGTGTCCTGGGCCGTATCCTGGGTCTGCGACGACCCCGTAAGGTGACCCTTCGGAATCTCTCCATGCCTGTTCTTGAAGCTGAGGAGTATATCGAGCAGGCCTACTTCTTCCACATGTTTCGCGAGCGCCTGATCGACGGCATGCCCGCACAGGATATTCTCTCGCACGTCGGCGAGGAACTCCTCTCGACCACCCGCCTGCCCATGGCCGTCAACTTCCTGCTCACCGAGATCAAGCTCTCCGGCCTTATGGGACCGGCCCTCATCCGCCTCCAGCACTACTTCGCCCCGTTTCAGACCTTCGTCCTCAAGTGTGCCGAGCAAGAAGTCGGCCGGTTCACGCTCGATCAGGCCCTCCTCGTCCTCGAGCGCGAGGCCAACTATCGCGCGAAGTCGCCACCGCCGCCCGGCCTCTTCGTCTACCAGTTTGAATCGATCGCGCGCAACCGCCTCGGCTACAATCCCGGCCTCGACGCCATGGCCGGCGACCCCCTCTATAACGATGACTGGCGCGATTATATCCTCACTCTCCGATCCCGCCTCGGCGACGTTGATTTCGCCGATCTGATTTACGTCCGATCCGCTTACTTCGTCACCCAGCAGCGGCGACGTCTCCGCGACCCCGACTACCAGCCCAAATTCCCCACGCTATTCGGCGAAAAGGAAGGCAAGATCGCCCGCGCTAATCACGGCCGCGACCCGATCTACCTCTTCGCCGCGCTCCAGCGCCAGCTTGGCTATCCCGAGGTTCCGCGGCCCCGTCGACCCGACGAACTGGAAGCTCGAGTCGCCCTGCTCGAACAGCGCATCAAGGAACTGGAGAACCGAATCAAAGCCGCGGAATCCGAAGGCTCAGGCGGCGGACTCGATCTCTCCCAGCTCACCGTCAAACCCGAAGACACCGCCGGCACGCCCGCCGGATGGGGGCAGAAAGGCCCTCCCGCATAGGGCGTTCAGCGCCCGACTCTTCGATTTCGCATCGAGAATTTCGCCTCCGAACCGAGCTTCTCATCCCTGCGCGGAGCCACCACTGCCATGCCATTGTCTCTCCTCCTCCTCGCCGCCCTGGGGTTCACCGCCATCCAAGCAGCCCCCGCACGCGAGGCCGTCACCTGGCCCGGAATGAAGCCCACCGGCGAGGTCCAGCTTCCCAACGGCTGGAAACTCCGGCCCGCCGGCCGCCAGATCGCGCTCGGCGATCTGCCCGTCAACATGGCCGAACATCCGATCGCCCCCGTTCTCGCCATCCTCCACGCCGGGTTTGGCGAACATGAGGCCGTCACACTCGACACCACCTCGGGCCGCGTCATCGCCCGCGCCAGCATTCCCCAAACTTATGGCGGAATGGCATGGTCGCCCGACGGTACAAAACTCTACATTGGCGGTGGATTCGACGAGGTCGTCTACCGCTTCGACCACAAGGATGGCTATCTCTCCAATCGCATCGCCTGGAGCACAAAAGGCGAGGAACCCGTCACCAAGCGTCAGGGAAGCATCGCCGGCCTGGCTGTCGCCTCCGACGGCAAGACCCTCTGGGCTGCCGACGCCTTCGGTCAGCGCGTCGTCGTTCTCGACACGGAATCCGGCCGCCTCATCACGGAAACCCCACTTGAGGCCGACTCCTATCCTTACACCATCACCCTCGACGAACCGCGCGGGCGTGCCTATGTCAGCCTCTGGTCGCACGCCGCTGTTGCGATCCTTGATCGCGAAGCCGGAAAACTCCTCAACACCGTCCCCACCGGCCCGCATCCCAACGAGATGCTGATCGGCCCCGGTGGCAAGGTCCTGTTCGTTGCCAACGCCAACCATAACACCGTGACCGTCCACGACCTCGACCAAGAAGGCAAACCTCTCGCCACCATCGGCACCGCCATCGACCCCCAGGCGCCCCCCGGCTCCACGCCCAACTCGCTCGCTCTTTCGCCCGACGGCACGATGCTGCTCGTCGCCAACGCCGACACCAATGACGTCGCCGTGATCAACGTGAAGAACCCCGCCGCCATCACGCCGCTCGGTTTCATCCCCGCCGGCTGGTATCCCACATCGGTCCGCATCGCCCGCGACGGCAAAACCATCTGGATCGCCAACGGCAAGGGCCTCTCCTCCTCGCCCAACCGCGAAGGTCCACAGCCCACAATCCGTGGCGCTACGATTCGTCAGTATATCGGCGGACTGCTCCGAGGAACTCTGTCAATCGTCCCCATGCCGTCGCCCTCACGAATGGCTGCCTATACGCGTACCGTCTACGAATGCAGCCCTATCCAGCGCGGCAGGCCGACCGCCGTCGCCGGCGTTAATTCCGACACGCTCGCCGGCAACCCCATTCCCCGTGCGTTGGGCGATCCCTCACCCATCAAATACTGTGTCTATATCATTAAAGAAAATCGTACCTATGATCAGGTCTTCGGCGATCTTCCCGAAGGCAACGGCGAACCCGCTCTCTGCTTGTTTCCCGAGTCCGTGACGCCCAACCAGCACGCCCTGGCGCGGCGCTACGTCTTGCTCGACAACTTCTACGTCGAAAGCGAGGTCAGCGCCGACGGACACGAATGGACCGTCGGTGCCTACGCCACCGACTTCGTCGAGCGCACCTGGCCGCTCGGCTATCGCGGCGATCGTCGTGTGCCTTACCCCGCTGAAGGCAAGTTCGACATTGCCCGACCCGCCAACGGCTACCTTTGGGACCGCGCCCGCGAGAAGGGGGTTAGCTACCGCAGCTACGGCGAGTTCGTCAACAACGGCCCCACCCATGCCGACCCCGTTACCACCAACGTCGAATCCCTCCAGGGCCATTTCGACCCCCATTACATCGGGTTTGACCAAACCTATTCGGACCTCAAGCGAGCCGACCGATTCCTCGAGGAACTTAAGGGTTTCGAGGCCTCCGGCGAGCTGCCCCGGCTGATCGTGATGCACTTGCCCAACAATCACACCTCCGGCACTGCTCCCGGGCAGAAGACTCCCACCGCATTCGTCGCTGAGAACGACCTGGCGCTCGGTCGCATCGTTGAGGGTCTCTCGCACTCCCAATTCTGGCCCGAAATGGCCATTTTCGTCGTCGAGGACGATGCCCAGAACGGCCCCGACCACGTCGACGCCCACCGCACCACCGCACTCGTCATCGGCCCCCACGTTCGTCGCGGTGTCGTCGATTCGACGCTCTACGCCACCTCCGGGATGCTCCGCACCATCGAGCTGATTCTCGGCCTGGAACCGATGAGCCAGTTCGACGCCGCCGCGACGCCCATGTTCGCCTCGTTTACCTCCGAGGCCGACCTCACGCCCTTTGATCACCGGCCCGCCCAGGTCGATCTTGACGCCCTCAACCAGCCCGATGCCCCTGGCGCCGACCTTTCACTCACACTCGACTTCACCAAGGAAGACCGCGCCGACGATCTCCTGTTCAACCAGATCATCTGGCAATCGGTCAAAGGCGCTGAGTCTCTCATGCCTCCGCCCATGCGCGCCGCGTTCATCTTGCCGACTTCTGCAGGAGAAGGCGTCGACGATTGATCGGCCTTGGTTCGAGATGGCCTACTTGCCCGCGCAGGCCCGCTTCGCGTGACTACGGCGGTCGGACGAGATCAACGCCTCACGCCAAAACGGACAAGGAGACTCGTTGTTTCCTCGGGTCACGTCGGTTAGAATTCAAAGCGAGGCTTCGGCCCCATCACAGCTTCTCAATACGCTCCGTGCTGGAAGGTCTTCGATGAAACGCATTCGAATTATCTTCACGCTCATTGCGCTCGCCTTCGCATTACCGCTTAAGGCCAGCGCGCAAAACTACTATCCTGGCGGCTACGGCCACAACGGCTGGGGCGGCTTCAACAGCACTGCGGCCGGACGCGGCGCTGAAGCCTATGGCATGGGCAACATGGCCGCCGGCGCGGGTTCCTACAACCTCCAGACCAGCGAGGCCCGAGCCACCAACGTCAACACCGCCATGCAGCTCAACGAGTACATGTACCAGAGCATTCAGCAGCGAGATAAGGCGGATATGGCCGCCCAGAACCAGGAAAATCAGGACTACACCACCGCCCTCAACCAGACCCAGGATCGCCTCCGCAATCATCCGACGCCCGAAGACATCTACCATGGCGACGCCCTCAATATCGCCCTCACCGAGCTATCCGATCCCCGCTACTATGCCCAGGTCGCCGAAGTCGCCTCGAAGATGAAGATTCCTGGCGGCGTCATCAAGATCATCCCCTTCAACAAAGCCTCCGCGGCTGTCACCTTCGGTCTCAGTCAGATCACGAACGCAAAGCCCGGTCCTGTCCTTCAGCGACCGGAGTTCGCCGATCTGGTTGCCCAGTACCACAAGCTCGGGAAGGAGCTGGACGACCAGGCGAAGAAGTCCGGCGAGGTCGATCCTGACACCCTGGCCCAGTTCCGTGCGGTGATCCAAAAGGCCGCCGATAAGCTCCAGGCCTCGACCGATGTCGACGAATCCCAGAAGGCCCTCGTCGAGATGAACATCAAGGCCCTGCTGGGCCTTTCCTACATGCTCGACGGCCCTTCGCTCGACATCTTCCTCGCCGAGCTGAAAGGGAACGAGGAGGTCGGCCTCGACCGCCTGCTCGCCTTCATGCGCTCCTTCGCCCTCCGCTTCGGCATCGCCACGAATCCCAATCAGAAGGAAGTTTACGACACGCTCTACCCCATGCTCGTACAACTCCGCAACGAGATGTTCGGCCAGGGCACCGGCTCGCTTCCCGCCAACGCTCCGCCGCCCCAGGAGAACGACCAGCGGCCTCAGCAGTTCTTCTCGAAGATGCAGATGAAGGACCTACATCCCGGCAATCAGCGCACCCCGCCCGCTCCTCCGACTCCTGGCGCGGGCTGACACCTCCCTTCGCTGTCGTTCCCCTCACAGGGCACTGGCTTCTCGCACGACCCCGCGAGAGGCCAGTGCCTTTTTTCATTCGTTACGCGACCCCGGCCATCTCGAGCAGAAAGAGCCCGAACAGCAGCAAAAACAGGAAGCCTTCCCAGCGGCTGATCCGCTTGTCCTGCGTTAGCAGATAAAAGAGCAGCGTCGCCGCCGCGGCGAACGGCAGAGTGAACCCCAGCAACCGCGCCGGCACCGTGACACCGCCCACGATGGCCGCCAAACCGCTCACCGCCAGCGCATTGAAAATGCTTGATCCAAGAATGTTTCCGACCGCCAGCGCCGCGTTGCCGCGCCGTGCGGCCGTCACGCTCACGGCCAGCTCGGGCAAGGTCGTGCCGATCGAGAGGATCGTCACCGCCGCCACTCCCGGCGAAATTCCGATCGCCGTCGCGACTTCCTCCAGTGCCGCCACCGTCCGCTCCCCACCGAGATAGATCGCCAACCCCGAGATCAGCAACACGATCACATCCCGCACCGGGCTACGCGTCGCGCCGCCCAGCGACTCCTTTTGCTCGGCCTCAGCCGTTGAGGTTCGCCCCTCGGCAAGGAGGTAGGCCACATAGGCCACATATCCGGCCACAAGCAGGATTCCCTCGATCCGTGAGATCCGTCCATCCGCCATCGACGTGCCCAGGGCAATGGTTGATCCAAGCAAAAAATGCAAGTCAATGAAAAGGTATTGCTCACCCAGCACGATGCGCCCCACCGGAACCGCCACGCTCACCGCGCCCAAGATCAGCATCAGGTTCGCCACATTCGAGCCAAGCACGTTTCCCGCCACGATTTCCGACGTGCCGTTGCGGACGCTCACCACCGCCGCCACCAGCTCCGGCAGCGAGGTCCCGATCGCCACGATGAAGACACCGACCGAAAACGCCGACATCCCCAGCCGTAAGCCGATCCGCTCCGCGGCCTCGGTGAAGAAACGAGCCGCGACCAGAAGCACGGCCAGACTGCCCAGAAACATCAAGAACGGTGTGATCGTCATGGCTTGCCAGGATAATGGCCACGACCTCGACTCGCAACGCACGCGTCGATTGACGGTCCACGTCCTCTTCCTACAATCCCATCGCCATGATCGACCCTCACATCAATTCCGCGGCCGTCCTTCTCATCGCGCACGGTAGTCGACGCCCCGAAGCCAACGCCGACCTCTTTGATCTGGCCGAGCGCCTCAGGCGGTATACCCTCGGCTCGATCGTCGAGCCATCCTTCCTGGAACTGGCCGAGCCTGACATCGCCAACGGCGGGGCGCGGTGCGTCGAGCAGGGAGCCACCAGCGTTCTGATGATTCCCTACTTCCTCTCCATGGGCGTTCACCTCGTTCGCGACCTCAGCGCCGCCCGCGATGACCTCGCTCGCCAGTTTCCCGGCGTCCGCTTCACCCTCGGCTCCGCGCTCGGCCCCCACCCCCTACTCGACGAGCTTGTCCGCCACCGCATCGCCGAAACCGTCGACCTCGAGGCGTCATCATCTCGCATTGACGATCCACCGGCTGGTGACTAAATTTCGCTTGCGTCCGTTCCTCAAGGATGGGGAGCACGACGCCGCGCGTCTTGCTTTCGCCCGCGCGTGTCTCTCGTGGCGTCAAGGAGTGACCCATCGTGTCGTCCTCGCCTAGCTTGCGGCCGGTGCCCGCGCTTGATCTCAAGGCGCAATACCGGACCATCAAATCGGAAATCGACGACGCCATCCGCGGCGTCGTCGAAAGCCAATACTTCGTGCTCGGTCCCGAGGTCGCTGCTCTCGAAACCGAGCTGGCCTCATACTGCGGCGTAGGTCACGCCATCGGTTGCTCCTCCGGTTCTGACGCCTTGCTCCTACCCCTCATGGCCTGGGATATCGGTCCCGGCGACGAGGTCATCACAACCCCCTACACATTCTTCGCCACCGCCGGTGCCGTGTGGCGACTCGGCGCGCGGCCGGTCTTCGTCGACATCGAGCCGGATACCTACAACATCGCCCCCAGCCTCATCGAACGGGCGATCACCCCGCGCACTCGGGCCATCATCCCGGTACACCTGTATGGACAGGCGGCCGAGATGGACCCGATCCTCGAGATCGCCCGCCGCAGAGGTCTCAAGGTGCTGGAAGACGCCGCCCAGGCCATCGGCGCGTGCGACCACGACCGACCGATCGGCTCGCTTGGCGACGCTGCGGCCTTCAGCTTCTATCCGTCGAAAAATCTCGGCGGAATCGGCGACGGCGGCATGATCACCACGCCCGATCCGCTCTGCGCCAAGCGGCTCGCCCGTCTCCGCGTCCACGGCATGGAGCCGCGCTATCATCATCACGAAGTCGGCTACAACGCCCGCCTCGACGCCATCCAGGCCGCTGTTCTCCGCGTCAAGCTCCGACACCTGCCCGACTGGACCGAATCCCGTCGCCAGGTCGCCAGCCGCTACCGCGCCCTGTTCCAGAGCCACGGCCTGACCGACCGAATCTCGCTTCCCGTCGAGCGGCCCGGCTGGTTCCACGTCTACAATCAGTTCGTCATCCGAGTTGCCGACGAACTTCGCGACCCGCTCCGAGCCTGGTTGGGCGAGTGCCAGATCGGGTCCGACGTCTACTATCCAATCCCGCTACATCTCCAACTGTGCTTCCAGTCACTGGGCTATCGGCCAGGCGACTTCCCGGTTTCGGAACAGGCCGCGCGGCAGACAATCGCACTGCCGATCTACCCCGAGCTGTCCGCCGACGCTCAGGCCCATGTCGTCGCCACCATCGCCGAATTCCTCGATCGCCGCACCACGACGCCGGGCCGCGGCATTCCTCGTCCCCATGTCCTCGGCGAAACCCCCGCCCGCGACCCCTCGCGCCATCGAACGGCGTCCTGAGGCCGGTCCTCCCGTATCAAACTATCAATGGCAAGGCACGGCCCACGCCGAATGCGGCGTGGACCGTGCCTTGGTCTTTCTTGTCGATCAGCCAGAGCACTGAAACCCGCGCGAGTCTGCGATCTCGGAGCGTCTCGGTCGTTCAGGCCGCCGCGATCGGTCCTTCCTGATTCGCCTGAGCTTCGCCGGGCGACTCCGCTTTCGCGTAGCGCTCGGGCCGCTGAATGTCGAAGTGATGCTCCGGATCGTCGAACGCCAGGTTGGCCCGCCCGGGCTGTCGTCCCTTGATCCCATACAGGCGGATCCGCAGAACGTCGCCCGAACGATGAACCACGTCCACCCACTCGCCCTCTTTGCGCTTCAAGACAAGCATGTTGAGATTCTTTCCAGAAAGTCGTGTTTAGCCAGCGTTTCTCGAAATCCAAGCAATCGGCCAGTTCAGCAACCAAGTGTGAATCGTCGCGCTTACGTCGTCAGATCAATGATCACCGTCATCCGTCAATCCCATCGAAAAATCAGGCGGCGCAGCCCTCGAACCCAGCGGAATCGCTAATGTCTCGCAGATATCTCAACGCCTCTTGATGCATGGTCGACATCCGCGATTGCGAATATCCCATGGAGTGCGCGATTTCCGTCTGCGTCTTGTCGTGGAAGTAAGTCTGCCGGCACGTGAAGGCATGTTTGCGCGGCAATTTGGACAACCAGACCTCAACCAATTCACGACGCTCCAACTCGTAACCCACCGGGCCCTCCGGCTCAATGCCCAGCAGGCGTCCCCGACTGGTCGAGCAGCCATCGCCGACCAGCACCGTGCCGCTCGATGGCGTGTTCGTCAAAAATCGCTGCTGATGGTCGATCAGTTCACGGCGCAGGTCGCACAAGGCTCCATTGATGCGATGCCGCGCGAACGTCGCAAAATTGACGTTGCGCCCCGGGTCGAACGACTCGGCCGCCTCGACCAGAGCCATCCCCGCCGCGCTGTCGAATTCATCGCGCGACCGCTTCCACGCCTCCTTGAAGGGCCGGGCCAGAGTCCGGGCCAGTGGTAAGTAGCGGACCGCCAAATCCTGCCGCTCCGGCGTCAACGCCGAGCGCGCCGTTCGGATTTTCTTCGTCGTCATGGCACTTGTTGTCTCATTCATGATGCGCAGACCTCCAGCGAACACGCCTTACAAGGGCGTGCGATGCATGACCTCTATCGAAACGAACACCGACCTCCGCACGAATACTCAATCCACGCGGCGATCCTGATCAGGATCCCGACCGACCGGCGAGCCGTCCCTGGCGTGTCGCTTCCTCGACTAACGCGACCAGGCCGCTCCCACCACCTCTCCGTTCGCTCCCCGCGACTCGAAGCCCCGACGCTCAGCTCGCAACGCGATCGTCACGCCCGTCGCCATTGCGATCGAGGATTTCGATCGACATCGCCCGGTTCGCTTTCAGATGCGCCAGCACCCCCTGGTGCTTGACTCGCAATTGCACGAGCCGAGCCCAGGCCAGGTCGCGGTTCGCGCCTTCGCGATGCCAGTATTCCATCAGTTCGCCGATCTGCTCACGCAGGCCGCGTTGCCGAGCCAGCAATCGCTCGTTCTCCCGATACAACTCGATCAGCCAGACCACATCCCGAGCCTTCGGCGAAAGCGATTCCAACGCACTCTGCTCAGAAAATGGCTCGCCACCCCCCCCATCGATTGTTTCCGTTTCTTCGCCTTCGAAGGCGGCATCTGCCGTATACGCATCTTGACACCGATTCGCGATCGATGACCCTGAGACGCCCATGTTGGTGTGATTCCCGGTTGTCTAGCACGAGTGTAAACGCGTCCATGCCTCCCCAGTTGCAAACCCTACATGACTCCATTCAATCATTGGCCCCTCCATGAGTAGAAGATAGCTCCCGTTTACGGGATGTCAAGCACGCAAGTGAAAATAATCCCTGGGTTTGCGTCAATTCAGCTCATTACAAATTGCCCACTCGTTACAGTCAACCGGGCCTGCGGAGTCGCCTATTGCGTATACGGGATTTTCTCGGTTGCTGACATCCCTTCCCACATTCCCGTTTCTCGACCCAGTCCACATCGTCAGGCTATGGCAAGGACGTCAACGTGAATCCATCCGGTCTTCTCAACGCAGCCCGCGTAGAATCCTGCGAGAAGCCGACTTGTCCAATTCTGGCGATCGCCGGCTGCAAGAGACACTTTCATGAAGCCTGTCGGCAAATCCAAGAGCATTCCAGGCAAAGCGTCGTCGTGGCTCGACGCCTCCGCGACCGACGACCTCCGCGTGCGGCTTGTGAACTGGTTCCGCGCCGGTCACCGCGACCTTCCCTGGCGTCGCGACCGCGAGCCTTATCGAATCCTCGTTTCCGAAGCCATGCTGGTGCAGACGACCGTGGCTGCCGTCATCCCGTACTTCGAGCGATTCCTGGATCGTTTCCCCACGGTCGAATCCCTCGCCGCTGCCCCTGAGGCTGAAGTCCTCAAACTCTGGGAGGGCCTTGGCTACTACCGGCGTGCCCGCCAACTCCAGGCCGCTGCCCGCGCCGTCGTCGAACGCCACGACGGCCAGCTCCCACGCGATGTCGACGCCCTCCGCTCTCTCCCGGGCGTCGGCCGCTACATCGCCGGCGCGATCGCCTCGTTCGCCTTCGATATCCCTGCCCCGATCGTCGAGGCCAACACCCAACGCGTTCTCTGCCGCCTTCTCGCCTGGCAAGAGCCAATCACAACCACACGCAGCCAGACGCGCCTCTGGGAGCTGGCGGCACAGCTCGTCCCACCCAGCGCTGCGGGCGAGTTTAACCAGGCGATCATGGAACTTGGAGCCACTCTCTGCCTTCCACGTCAGCCATCCTGCCTGCTTTGCCCAATCTCTGCTTATTGCCAGGCTCGGTCAACTGGCCTGGAGGAGCTTCTTCCGATCCGCGCGACACGTGC
Source organism: Isosphaeraceae bacterium (assembly GCA_041750675.1). GTDB lineage: Bacteria > Planctomycetota > Planctomycetia > Isosphaerales > Isosphaeraceae > BPJS01. The sequence goes on from JBGSYY010000179.1 coordinate 28,407, forward strand.
GGAACCCTTGGCGGTCACGGAGCTTTCGCTGGTGCTTTGTGATCAAGGGCGATGGCTGTTTCTCCGCCGACAGCCGGGTCGGTTGTGGGAGCAATTCTGGGAGTTCCCCACTCTGCACCTTTCGGGTGCCGACCCAGCCGGCCGGGGCAGCGGGGCAGGGGCTGATCCCACGACTCGGGCCGACGAGTTCGAGCGGCTGACCGGGGTTCGTGTCGCCTTGGGCGACGAACTGGCCACGATTCGTTTCAGTGTCACCCGGCATCGCGTCCACCTCACAGCCATCGCCGGTCATCAGCTCAGCGGCCGACCACATCCCGCCATGGACGCCCCCCAGCACGACCTTGCCGCCTGGCTCACTCCGGAGGAAATCGACGGCCTGCCGATGAGCGCCCCGATGCGCCGGCTGGCCAAGCGCCTGATCACTACCCCGGAGTCCAATCTTTGAAAGTACCGACTTCCAGGCGTCGTCGAACGTTACTCCGGCGTTAGAATGGTCTCACCGATCACGTCGATTTCACGCGGATCGACAATTTTCGACCGACCGAATGGCGAGCCTCCTCATGGTCCAACCCGATCTCGCCCCCCAGCCGATTCCTGAAACCCAATCGAGCATTATTTTTTACGACGGTCAGTGCGGTCTCTGCGACCGCTTCGTCCGGTTCGTCCTTCGCCGCGATCCCGCCTGCCGGTTTCAGTTCGCTCCTCTACAAGGTGAGACGTTTGCCAAGCTCTCCTCTCGGCAGCCCAACGATTTCGGCGACACCATGATTCTTGCCGACAGCGCCGGCCTGCACACGCGCTCGACCGCCGCTCTGCGCGTCTTGCGTCAGCTCGATCGACCCTGGTCTTCGCTCGCACGAGTCGCCGCCTGGGTTCCTCGACCTCTCCGCGACCTTCTCTACCGGATCGTGGCCCGCCTCCGTCATTGGCTCTTTCGACCGCCCGAGGTTTGCGTGCGCCCCGCCTCCGCCGACCGCACCCGCTTCCTTCCCTGACGAGCACAGGTTGCGTTACCCAGCCGGTGCGAGACAGGTCGATCCGACTGCGCCTGCCATACCGGTCATGGCTAGCAGTGCTGCGAGTTGATCTGCCAACCGTGCTTGCTTCGACCCCCTTTGCGCACTAGAATGTGACCGTTGCGAGGGACCGAAAAGAATTGTACGGGGTAAATCTGCCCCAGTTTCAGATGCCTGGCGGGTTGATGCCACGCCGGTAGTCGTGCCCTTAAGGACTCGATCGGTAACTGTCTCGGGTTCACTCGGGAAGGTCGTCCAGTGCCACTCTGGACCGCGGGCTTCTACCTTCTCCGAATGCGTCTCTCGAATGACGAGAGATTGTTCAACATTCCAAGGACCGAGACGCTTCCTCGGCCGCAGCGAAGGGGATGGGCATGGCAGCGGGGAAGGATGCGAGCGGAGGCGGATCATCATCCGGCGGCGGACGGAAAGGTGGCGGCGGCGGGGGAGGTACGACTCCTCCCAGCAGTGCCGGCGGTTCCAAGAAGAACGCATATTGTTCGTTCTGCCGCAAGAGCTACCGCGACGTCGGCCCGCTCGTCGAAGGTCCCGGAGACGTCTATATCTGCGGCGAGTGCATCGAGCTGTGCCAGTCGATCCTCGATCAGGAACGGCGACGCCGCGGCGTCCCCAAAACGCTCTTCACCGAGATCCCCACGCCCCGCGAGATCAAGCAGCAGCTCGACCAGTACGTGATCGGCCAGGAGAAGGCCAAAAAGGTCCTCTGCGTTGCCGTCAACAATCACTACAAGCGGCTCGTCCACGGCGAGGAATCTGATCGAGACGTTGAGCTGGATAAGTCGAACATCCTCCTGATCGGTCCCACCGGCAGCGGCAAAACTCTGCTCGCCAAAACGCTCGCCCGCATTCTCAACGTCCCCTTCGCCATCGGCGACGCCACGACCCTAACCGAAGCCGGTTACGTCGGCGAAGACGTTGAGAATATCTTGCTAAAGCTGCTCCACGCCGCCGATTTCGACCTCGAGGCCGCCCAGCGTGGCATTATCTACATCGACGAGATCGACAAGATCGGCAAGACGTATCACAACGTCTCGATCACTCGCGACGTCTCCGGCGAGGGCGTGCAGCAGGCCCTTCTCAAGATGCTCGAGGGCACGATCGCCAACGTCCCGCCCCAGGGCGGCCGCAAGCATCCCGAGCAGCAGTACATCCAGCTCGACACCTCAAACATTCTGTTCATCTGCGGCGGCACGTTCGTCGGGATTGAGGACATCATCGCCCGCCGTATCGGCCGCAAGACCATCGGTTTCGGCAGCCAGACCCACGACGAGCACTCCAAGGAACTGGGCGCGCTGCTCTCCCGCCTCACGTCCGACGACCTGCTCAACTTCGGCATGATCCCCGAATTCGTCGGCCGCTTGCCCGTGACCTGCCCGCTGATGCCGCTCGACGTCGACGCACTGATCAAGATCCTTACCGAGCCGAAGAACGCACTGGTCAAGCAGTATCAGAAGTTTTTCGAGCTGGAAGGTGCGGAGGTCGAATTCACCCGCCCGGCCCTCGAAGCCATCGCCCGCAAGGCCAAGGAAAAAGACACCGGCGCACGCGGCCTCCGCGCGATTATCGAGGAGATCATGCTCGACATCATGTTCGAGCTGCCTGATCGATCCGCCAAGGATAAGGGCCGATGGGTCGTTACCCCGGAGATCGTCGCCAAGGAGCGCAACCTCTTCGAAATCGCGCCTCTGCCGGTCACTCCCGTCGCAACGAAACCCACGGCCACCCCGGCGGCCGCCGAACGCAAGAAGGAAAGCGCCTGACGCGGAGGATGGAGCCTCGCCGACCCGTATCCCATCGGTCCCAGTAACTTCCGGTGGCCGAGAGATGGCCGATCACGAAGCCACCGATCAGCCTCTCCCCGCGTGGCAGGGCCAGAGGCAGTCAGGCCCTTGTCGATTGGAGATAGGGAAGTACGCCACGATCCCACGACATCCCTCAATGATCGTCGCCGTATCCTCCGATCATCCCTCCGGAGCCACAGTCGTCCTCGCTCTCTGAAAATTCGCCAGTGCCGACCAACGCCCCGTTCGCGAACGAACCCGAGCCTCCCCGTAAACTCGACCTATTCCCGATAACTCGACGTTCGGGCTCCAAAGCAAACGCCCAAGTCCCGTTTTCACGAACGAACTGTCATGACAAGTGTTCTCACCCGACTCCATAAAAATGGAGAATCTGGGAGGCTTCTTCGAGGGTTGGGCGGCTATTTTCAGAGGAATCCAGCCCGCCCTACCGCGCAAGCCCAAACACACCCCGGCGCCAAACGAACCCAGCGCTCACCTGCGCTCACTTCGCCAGCCGCCGAAGCACCTCGATCCCTCGCTCCAGCGTCCGGTCATCGACCGCGTACGAAATCCGGAAGTGTGTATCCCGCCGGCTGAACACGCTGCCAGGGATGATCAGCAGGTTGTGCTTCACCGCCTCGGCCGCGAACTCGGTCGCGTTCGCGTAGCGATTGGGAACCTGCGGGAAGGCATAAAACGCCCCCTCCGGCCGGCTCACCTCGTAATGACCTGCCAGCCCTTCAAGCAACGTTTTCCGCTTCTGGCGATAAAGTGCGTTTCTCGGCCGAGTGTCTATATCGAGTGCCTTGACCACTGCGTGCTGCAGCGGCGTCGGCGCGCAGATGAAGCTGAACTGCTGGAGCTTCGCCATCTCCTGAACGAATGCCGATGGCCCATGCGCGAACCCCAGCCGCCAGCCGGTCATGCCCTGACTCTTGCTGAATCCGTCGACCACCAGCACGTCATCATTCCAGGTTGCGGGAGTCGGGCTATGCTCGTGGTCGCAGAAAGAGCGATACACCTCGTCGCTAATCAGCAACACGCCTCGCTCACGGCAGAGCCGAGCCAGTCCCTCCAATTCCGCCGCGCTCGATACGATCCCCGTTGGGTTGTTCGGGCTGTTGACGATCAGGCACTTCGTGCGTGACGTGATCGCCATCGCCACTCGATCCAGAGAAATGCGGAAATCGGGATATGTGTCGATCAACACGGGAACCCCGCCCGCCAGAGCAATCAGGTTGTTGTACATGACGAAATAGGGATCAAACAGGATCACTTCGTCCCCGGGGTTGACCGCCACGCAGATTGCCAGCAGCAGTCCGCCCGAACTTCCCGCCGTTACCATCACACGGCGGTCCTTATGGCCCAGATCCTTGTCGACCATCGACTGAAGCCGCTCGCGCAGGTCGCCCACGCCCATCGTCAGGCTATACGCGTTCTCACCCTTCCGAATCGATTCGTAGGCCGCTTGTTTGACCGGCTCCGGCACGTCGAAGTCTGGTAGCCCAATCGACAGGTTGATGGGGTCCACCATGTTCTTGGAGAGATCAAAGGCCTTGCGGATGCCCGAGGCTTCAATCCGACCCATACGCTCCGCGATCCAGGCGTCGTTCACGTCGTACTCTCTCTCGCTTTGCCCAAAGTTCCCGACAATACCGGCCCGGCTGATACCGTCCAGCGCGAATCCCGATTATCCGTGATGACATCGCCAGCGGCCAAGAGTCAGTTGAACCGCCCGCGTTGCGGTCCTGGTCTCCGATCGCGTAGGCTAGCGATTCTGGCCTGGTGCCTCTCTTCGAATTCGCGAACTTCTCTCTCCGACGACATGCACCAGATTTTTCTCGGCCTTGCCGTGGCCGACATCACCCTGATCTTGATCAACTACGTCCTCGGCTGGTTCGTCCCGACCGGTCAGGGGGGCCTGGTTCGCGACATGCATTTTCTCATCGGTCTGCTGACGATGCTGGCGACGCTCATGGTTCATGGCGTCGTTTACACGTACTTCATCGGCACGGGAAAATGGGTGAACGAGGTCACTCGCGTTTACCGGCTGCCCGAATGGATGCAGGTCCAGGCCAAGCGGAACAAGCGACAAGCCATGCCGTTCATCATGTGGGGAATGCTGGCAATGGGCGCGACCGTTTGGCTCGGCGCGGCGGCCGACACGATGCGTGATTTCGGCGGAACCTGGCATTTCCTGGTCGCCACCTTCACACTTGGGTTCACCCTCGGTGCGTTCGTGCTGGAATACAAGGCGATCATTGGCCAAATGCGGCTGTTGATCGAGGTCAAGGCACGGGCTGACGAAGGCCGCCGTGCTGCGCTCGAGACGTCGGGGGGCGCATCCGTCGCGCCGGCCGCCTCGTGAACGCATCCCCAGCCCGCGTGCCGCCGCTTCTGATCGTTCTGCTTGTCGTGCTGATCGACCTGATGGGTTTCACGCTCGTCATGCCGCTTCTGCCGCGTTATGCCGCGCATTACGGTTACAGCGACTGGCAAATCGGCCTCTTGATGGCCGGTTATCCCATGTGCCAGCTCATCGCCGGCCCCATTCTCGGCCGTTGGAGCGATCGCGCCGGCCGACGCCCCGTGCTGGCGATCAGCCAGTTTGGCACAGCTCTCTCCTTTCTGGTCCTTGGCCTGGCGACCGACTTCACCATTCTGTTGCTCGCCCGGATGCTCGACGGAGCCTCGGGCGGAAACTTCTTGGTCGCGCAGGCTTACATCGCCGATATCACCCCCAAGCGCGACCGAGCCAAGAGCCTGGGCCTGATCGGCGCGGCCTTCGGCATCGGGTTCGTGCTTGGGCCTTTGCTCGGTGGATTCCTGGTCAAACTACCCGTCGCGCCCGAGTGGCAATTGCGGATTCCGTTCCTCGTGGCCGCTGCGTTTTCGACGCTCGCCTGGGTCCTGGTCTGGCTCTACCTGCCGGAGTCGTTGCCCGAGGGGACCGCCGCGAGGGCGTCGGCCCGTGTTTTGAGCTGGCGCGGAGTTGTCGATATCGTGTCCCATCCCACCTGGGGTTTGCTTGTGGCCGTCGGTTCGCTGGCGACTCTCTCGTTCGCCGCCCTGGAAGGGACCTTCAGTCTGTTCCTCGACCAGCGGTTGGGCTGGGACGCGGGCCAGGCCGCCCTTGGCTTCGCGTTTCTGGGATTGATCAGCGCGCTGGTGCAGGGGGGGCTGATCCGCGTGTTGCTACGGCGCTGGCATGAGCCGCCGTTGATCCTGGCGGGACTTCTTACTCTCGGTATCGGCCTTGCCTGGCTGGCGACCGTCCAGTCGGTCCCGGCATTGCTTGGCGCGATCACGCTCGTCGGTCTTGGCTCCGGGCTAGCCAGCCCGTCCACTCTTGGCTTGCTCTCCCGTCTCACGCCCGAGGCGGAGCAAGGTGCCGTTTTCGGAACGCTCGCGTCCGCTCAAACGCTTGCTCGCATGATCAACTACTTGATCGCCAATCGCCTACTCGGCCGCCTCGGATCGGCCGCGCCTTATTGGGAAGGCGCGGGTATCGCCGCCCTGGCCCTATTGCTGGCGGTGGTCGCCGTTCGCCGCGTTCCCCGCGAGCCATCGACTGGTCGGCCCGTGGCGGAGTCGATTTCCTAGCGACCTTCGAGATCCCGGTCGAGATACCCGCCGATCGAGGAGGGATCGGTATAGCCGTAACGTGATAGCACCTGTCGAACGGCCTCAGGTCGTCGGATCAGGATCTCGACTGCTTCGCCCAAAGCCTGCGCACGTTTGCGAATCAGTTCTGTCGAGAACGGCGCGACCCGATCATACCGGGTGAGGATCATCGCGAGCCGGTCCACATCGGCAATTCCTGAGGGCTCGGAGGCCGGATTCCCGGCTTGCACAAACTCAATCAACCCAAGCGCCGCCTGACGCAAACCCTCAGGATCGTTTGCGGCCCACTCGAACGTCGGCTCATGAATCCCCAGACTCGGCACCATGGTCAGACCCTCGCCCCACAACCGTCCCAACCAGGGTGCGTAGCTGCGTACCCAGCTCGGAAGCTCGGCCGGAGCGGGCGGCTGACCCGGGCCGTCGGTCAGCAACTGAAGCGCCAGGCTCAACGCGGCGGCTTGGGGATCGGCCACCGTCAGCACGGGCAGGCCGTCGAGCTGCGAGGGTGTCGAGGAGTACCACGGCGTCAATGCGAAGAGTAGCCGTGTATTGGCCGTCGCCTTCGAGTCGTGGGTCAAGAACCAGAGATAGGGGTAATCGTCGTCGGGAATCCCCAGTCGGATGTCGGCCCGCAACTCGCCCAGGGCCTGGAGATCCTGAAACGTCGAGGGGCTGGAGAGGCTATTGGGAAAGGCGACATGCGCATTGCGTGGCAGCCGTTGATTCAGGTCGTCGATCACCTTTGGTGTGAATGCGTCGTACCAGTAGCTCAGCTCAAACCCGGCATTCCACGCACCTCGCGGCCCTCCAATCAGCGCGTTGTAATAAGAAAGCTCGTAGGGGTGAATTCGCGTCAGCGACCAGGTGGCCGGCAGCAGAACGGCCGCGGCGAGAGTACCACGCACCCAGACCGCGCGGCTGCCCAGCCAATGCGCCGCCAGCG
>JBGSYY010000180.1:0-5622 GCA_041750675.1 Isosphaeraceae bacterium
CCGTCGAGGCCCTGCGCAAGACGCTCACGGGCGACGAGGCACTGGGTGCGGCGATCGTGCTGCGGTCGCTCGAGGAGCCGATCCGCATGATCGCGGCCAACTCGGGCCACGATGGCGCGGTCGTGGCCGAAGAGGTCAAGAGCCGGGGCGGCTCGTTCGGCTTCAACGCCAACACCGGCGAGTATGTCGACATGCTCAAGGCCGGCATCATCGACCCGACCAAGGTCACCCGCACGGCGCTTCAGAATGCCGCGTCGATCAGTGGCCTGCTGCTCACCACCGAGGCCATGATCACCAACATCAAGGAAGACGACGAAGGCAAGGCGGCCGGCCGGATTGAAGGTGTGGTCCGCTAAGGCGGGGCCCACGCCGCTTCGATCGCGATCCGCGTTCTCACGGAATCCATGCTGGCCCCGGTTCGGCTTGCTCTTCACGGAGAAAAGCCCCCGGGGCCAGGGCGTATCCTTTGGCTTTGACCTCGACCTTTGCATCCCTTGTGAGCGGCCGCTCCCATGTCCACGCCTGCCGGCCCGATACCTCGGGGCAAGCCACGCGTTTCTCCAGCGCGGAACATCGCCTCCTTGTTGCTTCTGGCCGCTCTGGCGGGCGTGGGCTTGATGGAGTTCAGCGCGAATCAAGGCTACAACTCGGCGGTGACCAGGCTGGACGCCGTGCTGGCAACCGAGGACGGCGACCTGCTGACCCAGGCCGAGGTCGAGCGGCTCATCGGCAAGACCCCGGATGGTCCGCTGGAGGAGGTTGGTGACGAGCGTCGCGCCCATTACACCTGGCGTGGATTGGTGCGGAGTTATCTTTTAACCGCCTACTACCGAGACCAGGACCCACCCCGGCTGATCCGCCTGGGCGAGCCGGAATCCGAGCCTGAGACGGCCCCGGCGCAGACGAAGTGAGCGATCCTCGCCTAGTCAATCACCGCCCCGTCCGACTAAGCTGATGAATTCGGTGCGACTCGACGATCGTTCTTGGTTAAGCCCCTTGTGGCTCGACCATCTCCCGTTTCCGTTCCTCTTCCAACCGGCAAAGGTGACCAGACCCATGGGCAAGGGCGACCCCAAGAGCAAGCGTGGCAAAATTTTCAAAGGTTCTTTCGGCAAGAAGCGGCCGACCTCGCGCCGGATTCGTCAGGACGCCAAGAAAGCGTCGGCGGAATCGTGAGCCGAGCCGCCCACTGAGTAATTATTTCCCGCACTGAGATGAGGTCTGAGAGCAACGATGCCGATGGCGACCAGCCGACGCGATTACTACGAGGTGCTGGGCGTGCGCCGCGACGCCACGGCCGACGAGGTGAAGAAGGCGTATCGTCAGCTTGCGCTCAAGTATCACCCCGACCGCAACCCAGGCGACGACGAGGCCGAACGCAAATTCAAGGAAGCCGCCGACGCGTATGAGGTGATCTCGGACGCCACGCGTCGCGCCCGCTACGACCGCTATGGCCACGCGGGAGTAGAAGGCGCGGGCTCGAGCCATTTCCGTTCGTCCGAAGACATCATGTCGGCGTTCAGTGAGATTTTCGGCGAGAGCCTGTTCGGCACGATGTTTACCCAGCAACGTCGCCGCGGGCCTCGACCGGGTCAAGATCTGCTGATGAAGCTGGAGATCGAGCTGGACGAAGCCGCCCGCGGCGTGACCAAGACGCTCGAGGTTCAGCGCCAGGAAATCTGTGAGGAGTGCGCGGGCACGGGCGCCAAGAAGGGCACCACGCCTGTGACCTGCGACTACTGCCGAGGGCAGGGCGAGGTCGTCCAATCGCGTGGGTTCCTGCAACTCGCCACGACCTGCCCGGCCTGTGGCGGCGAGGGCAAGCGGGTGGTTGACCCCTGCACAAAATGCCGAGGCAGCGGGCGGCAAGCGCGGGTGGTGCCGCTGAAGGTGGATATTCCGCCGGGCGTCGAGACCGGCATGTGGCTGCAGCTTCGCAACCAGGGCGAGCCGGGCGATCCGGGCGCGCCGCGTGGCAATCTGAGGATTCAGATTCAGATTCGGCCGCATCGCTTCTTCGAGCGGCACGGCAACGATCTGTATTGCCAGGTTCCCATCAGCTACCCGCAAGCGGCACTTGGCGCCGAGGTTCAAGTTCCGACGCTCGACGGCGCGGAGAAAATGAACGTTCCCAAGGGCACACAAAGCGGCGAGATTCTCCGCCTGCGTGGCCGCGGCATGCCCGACGTAAACGGGCGAGGCCGCGGCGATGAGCTGGTGGAGGTGGTCGTCGAAACGCCCCGAAAGCTCACGCCGCGTCAGGAAGAACTGCTCCGCGAGCTGGCTGAGCTGGAACACATCGACGTCAGCCCGCGCCGCAAGAATTTCTTCGAGAAGCTTCGCGACTATTTCACCGAGGAGCCGGAGTCGTCGGAACGCGAGGACCAGTGATCGACCGGCGATTCCACGCCGCGCTCCTGACCACCCACTCGAATCGACGCACCGACGACCCCGCTGATACGAATGAGGACTGACCTCCCATGCCATCAGAGACGCCCACAAATCCCGAGGATCCGTCCTTCGTGGACCAGGACCCAGGCTCCGCGCCGAACGATGCGCAGAGGGCGAACGATAACGATCCCACGACCGCACTCGCTCGCGAACGCGACTCGTATCGCGAGCAACTTCAGCGGACCGCCGCCGAGTTCGCCAATTATCAGAAGCGGGCCCGAGCGCAAGCGGACTCGGATCGCGCGTATGCCGTCGGCAGCCTGGCGACCGATCTCCTGGATGTGATCGACAATTTCGACCGGGCCCTGGACGCCGCGCGGGCGGCCGGCGATTCGTCGCTGGTCGACGGTCTCTCGCTGGTTCATCGCCAGTTGCTCGAAACGCTGGCGAAGCACGGCGTGCAGCCCATCGTCGCGGTGGGCCAACCCTTCGACCCCAACCGGCACGAGGCGATCCTCCAGCGGGGCGACACCGAACATCCCCAGGGAACCGTCGTCGCCGAACTGGCGCGGGGCTACATGCTGGGCGACCGCGTACTCCGTCCCACCAAGGTCGCCGTATCCGCCTAACATTTTTGACAGGTTATGTGAACATGCCAACGTACGATTATATTTGTGACGAATGCGGCCACGAGTTCGAGATCTTCGAATCGATCAAGGCCGATCCGCAAACGATCTGCCCCGCATGCAAAAAGGAGACCCTGCGGCGCAAGCTAGGGCCGGGGGCCGCGGTCATCTTCAAGGGGTCGGGCTTTTATCAGACGGACTACCGCAGCGAGTCGTACAAGAAGGATGCGAAGGCCGACAAGGCAGCCTCGGAATCGGCGTCGAAGCCGGCCGATTCCTCGTCGAAGTCATCAGGCGGCGACTCGGCCAAGTCCGGCACAACTCCAGCGTCCACGCCCTCGACGGGTTCCTCATCAGCTGCGACGTCCAAGCCCTCGAGCGGCGGCTCGACGTCGACATCATGATCGCGACCTGCCCCATCTGCTCCAAGAAGTTCGAATTCACGTCGTTTGACGATCAGCCGGCGTTTCCGTTTTGCACGGATCGCTGCAAGCTGATCGACCTGGGCCGCTGGATCGACGGCGACTACGCGATCCCCGGCGATGCCCGCACCGACGAGGATCAGGCAGTGCCAGGTCCGCCCGCCGACCCGTCCGAGGAGGACCTGGACGGGTAAGCGACTTGCGGAGCATGCTTGCCGAATTTAGACATGCTCAAGAAAGCACTCGCCCGGCTTTGTCCATCAGAGCGACAATCGGTAGGCCATGCGGGCAGGCACGCTCGGCGGCGGTGAGATCGGCGGCGGCCAGATTGCGAGCGTTGGCTGGCAACTCGGCAAATAGCTCGCGGGCGCGACGCCGCTTGCCATAGGCTTCGTGGTAGCGAAGGAAGCGGAGCGTGTCGGCAATCGCGACCTTGCCGCCGGCGGCCGGCTCGCAGTGGTGGGCACAACCGTGGCAATAGAGGTGGGCGGTCTTGGCACGATGTTCTTCGAGCAGTCGGGCTTCCTTGGCGGTGAGCGGGTTGACGACCGCGCCCATGTTCTCTTTGAGGTGCTGGCGGTTGGTCATCTCGCTAACGACGACCTGGAAGCGTTCGTCGGCCAGCACAGCCTTGATGGCGGCTTGCGGGGCGCTGAAGCCCTTGTCGAGGAAGCCGGAAAGGCCGCCGGCCTTGCGGGCATCGTCAGGGCTGACGGCCTCGGAGCCGCCCTGGGTCTTCATGGCGACAAGGCCGATGTTGGCCTTGCTGGCGGCGTCGACAGCCCGTTTCAGGTCGTCCGCGGTCATGGTGCGGAAGTTGTACTGGATCATGATCTGGTCGATCCAGCCGCACTTGGCGGCGGCCTCGATGACTTCGACCAGGCGGGCGTCGTGGCAGGAGAGGCCGGTGAAGCGGATCTTCTTCTGCTTCTTGAACCCTTCGAAGGCGGCCTTCACGGCGGGGTCGCTGAGCATGGGGATCTGCTCACCCGTGAGGCCGTGGAGGAAGTAGGCGTCGAGGTAGTCGGTCTTGAGCCGGTTGAGGCTAGCTTCGAGCTTTTCGGCGAAAACGGCGGGGTTGCCGTCCTTGCGGTAGCTGGAGTTCTTGCTGACCAGGTAAAGATCCTTACGCTTGCCGGTGCGTTCGATGACGTCGCCCAGGGTCGACTCGGAGTTACCGTTCTCGTAGCCTTCGGCGGTGTCGATGTAGCGGACGCCCGCGAAGATGGCGGCCTGGACGAAGCTAGGCTGAACGGTCCAGCTCGTGCCCATTCCCAGGCGAGTGACGGTCTCGCCGGTCTTGCCGAGGACGATCGTCGGCATCTCGACGGCCTTGTCCTGACCCGCGAGCAGCGGAGCCGAGGCGGCCAAAGCCGTGCCGGCCGCGGCGGTCGTCTGGAGGAACGCGCGACGGTTTTGATGCTGGCTTCGTCGGCAATTCTCGCCCATGGCCGGCTGCTCCTAGGGTATCCGCACAGGTGGTTTGAAGGTTTCCAGACCGAAACACAGCCTGGCCCTTTTAAGTCAGCGACATTCTCCGACAGTTGGGAAGGTCGGTCAATTGTTAAACCCTTCTCTGCGAAAATGAGCTTGCTCAGGATACGACCGCGACGAGGACCGGAGCGGGCCTATCGCCGCCCCGCCTGTTCGAGCAGGACATCCACTCGCCGCCACAACGCCCGCCACGCCTCGCGCTCGCGCACGGGCAATGCATCGATCGCCTCCCCACGGACCGAGGTTAGGTCACGGTCGATCTGCCAGTGGGTGAGGGTCTGGGTGATGGCCGGGCGCTGCTCCGGGGTGGCGGATTCGAGGAGCTTGGTCCAGGTGGTAAGCTCGGCCTGGAGCCAGTTGAGGGCCTGTTGGCGTAACTTGGCTTTGGCCTCGTCATCCGGCGGCGGGTCATCCTTGCTCTGGCCGGATGCTGCTAGGGCAGCGGAGCAGGCGGCGTTGTAGCGGTACTGGGCCTGGCGGTCGTCGTCGAGTTCCGGGTCGGATTCGAGGGCCTCGGACCAGAGTTGCGCGGAGGAGGCGTGGAGCTTGCGGTTGTAGCACAACTGGGCGAGGGTCAGGCGGTCGGCATTGTCGCGGGGTGCCTCGTCGCCGCGCAGCACGGCGTCGAGCCGTTCTCCGGCGGCGAGCTCGGCCTCGGTCTGCTGGATCAAGCTGGGCAACGCCGCGGC
>JBGSYY010000181.1:0-1971 GCA_041750675.1 Isosphaeraceae bacterium
TTCCTGCTCGATTGCCTGAGCTGCCACGGCACCCACACCGCGCCTGTGGTCGCCCGCGGCCTTCAGCCCAACACGCTGCTGCCGAACATCACCTGCGAGCGGTGTCATGGTCCTGCGCGGGCGCATGTGCAGAAAGCCCAGAGCGGCCTGACCTCCGACCGTGCCCTGGCCCTACCCAACGGCCCCGATCGCGCGACCGCCGCCGAGCAAATCGCTCTGTGCGGCCGCTGCCATCGACTCCCCGAGATGGTCCCCCCGGAGTCGATCATCCCCTCGAACGCCTCGCTCGCCCGCTTCCCCTCCGTCGGACTGCTCCAGTCGGCCTGCTACACGAAGTCCAACGGCCGCCTGAGCTGCACTACCTGTCACGACCCTCACGCCCGCGCAGCCTCGCTTGCCAACCACTACGAATCCGCCTGCCTGAACTGCCACAGCGCCGACGCCGACGCTGCCGACTCGCCACCCTGTCCCATCAACCCCGCCGCCGATTGCCTCACCTGCCACATGCCCCGCCGCCCGATCGGCTACGGCCTCCAGTTCACCGACCACTGGATCCGTGGGGAGCCGTGAGGGTCGTTGCCTCGGCTGGTTATTGCGGGGAGAATACTGACGCTACACCGATCTGGCCCAGGGTCTTTTCCGCATTGGAATTGCCATGCCGGCCTCGCTCGACCACATCACGACCACGACCAGGATGGGCGCGAACCTGATCGCTGATGGAGCGACGTTCCGCGTCTGGGCGCCCAACGCGCTCAAGGTCTATGTCCTGGGCGACTTCAACGGCCGCGCCAAATGCGACCACAGCCTGCTCACCAAAGACGCCGACGGCCACTGGCGCGGTTTCATCCCAGGAGCCAAGGATAGAGATCGGTACATGTTTCATATCGACGGGTTGGGCAGCTCCGGGCCCAAGCGAGACCCCTACGCCCGCGAGCTTCAACCGCCGTTCCCCAGCGACTGCATCATCCGCAAGACCGACTTTCCCTGGCACGAGACGGGCTTCGTCACGCCCCGCTTTCACGACTTCGTGATCTACCAGCTTCACGTCGGCACCTTCTACACGCCCAACCTACCCACGAAGGCCGGCACCTTTCTCGACGTGGCCCGCAAGCTCCCCCATCTCTCCGATCTCGGCGTGACCGCGCTCCAGCTCCTGCCGATCCAGGAGTTCCAGACCACCTATAGCCTCGGCTACAACGGAACCGACTACTTCTCACCCGAAATGGACTTTGCCGTCGAGTTCGCCGACCTGCCGCCTTACGTCGATGAGGTCAACGCCCTGCTCGACGCCAAGGGCCTTGCTCGCTACCAGGTCGACGACCTCCGCGGCGAGATGAACCAGCTCAAGGCGCTCATCGACCTCTGCCACATTCACGGCCTCGCGGTCATCCTCGACCTCGTCTACAACCACGCCGGCGGCGACTTCGGCGACCAGAGCCTCTGGTTCTTCGACCGTCAACCGACCTCCGGCGGCGTCCAGAACAACTCGCTCTACTTCAACGGCAGGGAACACGCCGGCGGCGCGGTGTTCGACTTCGCCAAGCCCGAGGTCCGCGATTTCCTCATCCTCAACGCCAAGTTCTTCCTCGACGAGTACCGCGTCGACGGCCTCCGCTACGACCAGGTCAGCGTCATCGACCACGACGGCGCGCCCCACGGCTGGCGGTTCTGCCAGGAACTGAACTCCACGCTCAACCACCTCCGCCCCTCCGCTCTCGACCTCGCCGAGTACTGGAACGTCAACCCCTACGTCGTCAAACCTCCCGACGCCGAGGGCGCGGGCTTCGACACCACTCTCACCGACGGCCTCCGCGTCGCCATCCGCGACGTCATCCGCGGCGCCAGCCAGCCCGACGAACGCCCGCTCAACCTGACGAGCCTGGCCCACGCCCTCTGGCCCGCCGGATTCGACCAGCAGTGGCGGTTCGTGCAGGGACCGGAGAACCACGACGTCGTCTATCGCGACCGCGA
>JBGSYY010000182.1:0-3426 GCA_041750675.1 Isosphaeraceae bacterium
GGATCGATTCCGATGACGGCGTACAAGGCCCTGGTGCGGTGTGGGCTGGCGTTGTTGCCGCGTGAATCGCTGGAGGTGTTTCCCGATGCGTTGGAGTGGGTGGGTAATCCAGCGCCGGACCCGGACGATGTGACGATTGCGCGGAGCGGGTTGCTGGTGCATCGATTCGGGCCGGGAGGGCAGCGTCCGTGGTCGGCGATCGCACTCAAGACGGACTCGGATGCGGCGATGCCTTCGGTGATCGCGTTTTTCGGCAACGAGGCGGCGACGATCGAACTGCCGTTGCCGTGGTGCCTGCGCGATGACGACCTGGATGGCGAGCCGATGGTGGTGCCGAAGGTAGCGACGATCGACGGGCTGACGCGGATCTCGGGCAGCACCGGCTCGGAGTGGCTGGCTGTCACGAGCGACGCGCCTCGCCGGCGGTCGAGGATGATGAGTCTGAGCTTCCCATGAGACGCGAGACGCAGGTACGGCCGAATCGATTCCACGAGGGGGGGCGCAGAGGCTTAAGGAGCTGATTCACAGGCTATTTGGTTATGCAAAAGCCCGCAAGGAGCGATTGAGGGGGGCGGAGAAGGAGGAATCGGTACCTGAGGTGATCCGTTGTGATGATTTACGGTTCCTGACACCTTTTCGCTCAGACGACGGTTCCGAATAAGGCTCCGACGCCGGCAGTGATGGCCATTGCGAGTGCTCCCCAAAAGGTCACTCGGATCGCGCCTCTGGTTGCGCTCGCGCCACCAACGTACGCCGCAAGACCGCCCAGAGTCGCGAGGAATAGGATGGATGCTCCGGCGACGAGGGGGATGAGATATGCTCCGGGAGCAATCAACACGGCCAATAAGGGTAAGGCCGCGCCGACCGCGAATGTTGCTGCTGAGGCGAGTGCCGCTTGAACGGGCCTCGCAACGAGCAATTCGGAAGTGCCGAGTTCGTCACGGGAATGGGCGGCCAATGCGCCATGGGCCGTGAGTTGCTCGGCGACCTGTTTCGCGAGCGACGGATCGAGGCCGCGATTGGCGTAGATCGCCGTCAGTTCGGCAAGTTCGCCGGCTGGATCGGCGGCAAGCTCCTGGCGTTCGCGGGCGAGGTCGGCCTTTTCGGTATCGCCCTGGGAACTGACCGAGACATACTCACCGGCTGCCATCGACATTGCCCCGGCGACCAATCCGGCTACCCCTGCGACCAGGATGTTGTGGTTGGTCGCGTTTGCCGCCGCGACGCCCAAGATAAGGCTCGCTGTAGATACAATGCCGTCGTTCGCACCCATGACGGCCGCACGTAGCCAGCCGATGTGTTCCGTTCGGTGTCGCTCGTTGTGTTGCATGGAGGGGTCGGAATTGGTGTTAAGGGGGTCGGAAAAGGTTTCAAGAACAAGTGGCACTTGTGGGAACGGCTGAATCGACTCAGGGATCGATGACCTCGCCGCCCTGGACGGTGCCCTGGGCGCGCCAGACCCAGCCGTTGATACCGTTGGCGACGAATCGAACGGAGCCGTCGCCGTAGAGGGCGTTGACGCCGCCGGGGTGGCGGCTGCGGGCGGTGATGGCGGCGAAGGTGGGGCCGCCGACCTTGGCGCGGCGGCTGTTGAGGTCGAGGTCGGGGTATTCATTACTGGGACCGCCGGAGATGCGTTTGTTTGGGGGCCAGGCGGTGGTGAAACCGGTATGGTGGACGCCGGACTCGGCCCACTCGGTGTGGCCCTCGATCCTGAGGGTGCAGCCTCCGCGATATTCGGGGGCGACGATGTAAGGGTCGGCGTCTGGGGCGGGAATGGTGTTGGGGTCGTTGATGTTGGCGAGGGTGGGGCAATCGCGGTAGTAAGGCTGGTAGGATTTGCCTTCGGACATCCAGAGAGTTTGCGAGAGACCGTCCTGGAACTCGGCCAGCGTGCGGCTTTGGTTGGGGCCGAAGGCGTGGCGGTTGGGGTAGGGGAACTGGAAGCCGCCCCAGACGTACCAGTCGCCGGAGCAATAGCCGTAGTTGCTGGGTCCCATCGTACCGCCGACAGGGTGGGTGATGGGGCGTGGCGCGGCGTCGCTGGGGCAGACGAGAACCGCGACGGTGCGGGCGGTGACGGTGACGTTTTGGAGGCTGTAGAGCGCGTGGTCGTAGTTGAGCGATGAGAAGAGATTGCCCTGTTCCAGGAAGGGAAGCACGCGCGTATGAGGCCCCCAGGCGTTGGTCCAGCTTACGCCGCCGGAGGGTGTACCGTTGATGAGGAGAGTGGGCGGGAGCGCGTTGAATGTGCCGACGTAGTTCTGAAGCGCCAGTCCAAGTTGCTTGAGGTTATTGGTGCACTGGATGCGGCGAGCGGCCTCGCGCGCGGCCTGGACGGCGGGCAGGAGCAAGGCGATCAGGGTACCGATGATGGCGATGACGACGAGCAGCTCGATCAAAGTGAAGCCACGGGAGGGCCGGGCGATTCTCATGGCGGAATTTCCTCAATACCCCCAGTGCGGCGGGACCTTCGCCATGAGGAGTGATCGGTAAAATAACCTATTGCTAGGACAGATGTCAAAGAAGGGTGAGGGTGGCGATTGGGTGGCCTTTAGTCTTCGTTGAGCAGGAACTGTTGCCAGAAGGCGATTTCGGCGGCTTGCTGGAAGTCTTGATTGGCGCGACGGGCGAAGCCGTGGCCTTCGTTGGTGCCGACGATGTACCAGACGGGGCCGCCGCCGGCGCGGACGGCGGCGACGATCTGGTCGGCTTCGGAGATCGGCACGCGGGGGTCGTTCTTGCCCTGGACGACGAGGAGGGGAGTCTTGATCCGTCCGGCCCTGGCGAGCGGGGAGATGGATTCGAGATAGGCGCGAAGCTCGGGGTCTCGCTCGTCGCCGTACTCGGCGCGGCGGAGGTCGCGGCGGTAGCCCTTGGTGTTGGTCAGGAAGGTGACGAAATCGGAGATTCCGACGACGTCGACGCCGGCGCGGATGCGGGTGTTGTAGTCGGTCTGGACGGCGAGCGACATGAAGCCGCCATAAGAGCCGCCGGTGACGCCGACACGGGCGGTGTCGAGATCGGGCTGGAGGGCGATCCAGTCGAGGAGAGCGCCGATGTCGCGGACGGTGTCGCCGCGTTTGAGGCCGTTGTCGAGGGTGAGATAGGTCTTGCCGTAGCCGGAGGAGCCTCGGACGTTGGGAAAGATGAGGGTGATGCCAAGCTCGGTGACGAGGTAGGCGTCGCGGCCCAGGAAGGAGGGGCGGAACTGGCCCTCGGGGCCGCCGTGGATGTCGATGATGACGGGTCGCTTGCCGGGGAAGCGGGCGGGGTCGGGGCGATAGACGGAGGCGGGGATCTGGCGATTGTCGAAGGTGGGAAAGCGGATGGTCTCGGGAGCGGGGAAGCGATCGGCGGCGAGGCCGCCGGTTTCGCTGGTGGTCCAGCGAGCGAGGGCCCAGGCGTCGAGGTCGAAGCTGTAGG
>JBGSYY010000183.1:0-10052 GCA_041750675.1 Isosphaeraceae bacterium
CACCTAGCCCGACCCCGTCGCCGCAGTCATCCGCCTTTGCCGCGCCGCTGGCGCGCGCCGCATCATCGTTTGCGATAACCCCATCAACAACCCCGAGAGCTGCTTCTTCAAAACCAAGGTCGGCGACGCCGCCCTCCAGGCCGGCGCCGAGCTGATGCTCCCCAAGGAAAGCTACTTCGAACAGCTCTACATCGGCGGCGAAACCATCAAAGACACCTGGAAAATGTTCTACCGCCCCTTCCGCGAGGCCACCAAGGTCATCGGCATCTCCCCCGTCAAGGACCACAACCTCTGCAAGGCCACCGTCTCCATGAAAAACTGGTACGGTCTCCTCGGCAACCCCCGCAACCAGTTCCACCAGGACATCCACGGCATCATCTCCGACTTCGCCCTCATGATGCAGCCCACCCTCGTCATCGCCGACGGCCGCAAGCTCCTCATGCAGCACGGCCCCACCGGCGGCAGCCTCAACGACGTCAAAATCTCCGACACCATCGTCGTCGGAACCGACCACGTCGCCGTCGATAGCTGGTGCGTCTCCCACCTCCTCGAAAAAACCCGCGGCGACATCCTCTACCTCGACAAAGCCCTCGCCAAGACCGCCGCCCGCAACATCCTCACCGCCGACTGGCGACCCCAGACCATCGTCGAGGTGAATGCATGAGTACCGATACCCTTCCTCATACCATGACGATCTCCGTCGATCTCGATCCGACCCGCGTCGTCGCCGCCGCCGTCCTCATGCCCCTCGGCGTCCGACCCAAAGTCACTTATGCGGAGTTGCTGCGTCTGTGCGCTGAAAATGAACTGGCGGATGTTGAATGGGATCCAGATGGAACCCTCTACGTGATCAGCCTCAGAAGTGCGGCTCAAAGTCATAAGAACGTTCTCCTTACCGCCCGGCTCGGAAGTTGGGCCAACTCGGAAAGCGCAGGCTTGGTTTTCGGCTCCTCTACTGGCTTCCTCCTCGCCGACGGCAAAATGCGTAGCCCCGACGCCGCCTGGATCCGTAACGAGCGCTGGCAAGCCCTGACCAAATCCCAGCAAGTGACATTTGCCCCCATCGCCCCCGACTTCCTCGCCGAACTCCGCTCCCCCACCGACAACCTCAACGACCTCCGCGCCAAAATGGACCTGTACCGCCACAACGGCGTCCGACTCGGCTGGCTCATCGACCCCATCGACCACGCCGTCGAGATCTACCGCCCCGGCCACCTCCCCCAGCGCCTCGACAACCCCCGCTCCGTCGACGGCGGCGATGTCCTCCCCGGCTTCGTCCTCGACCTCAAAGGCATCCTCTTCGACTGACCCAATTCCCCCACGCCCCGCCACGATCCCTCGAATCTCGCCCCAGCCCCGTTGAGGCCCCCATGGTCAAAATCCGCCGCGCCTACGAGGTCCTCTTCCTCGGCCTCTTCCTCTTCTTCCTCATCATCACCGATCTCCGCTACCTCAAGGGCTGGCCCGTCTCCCTGTTCCTCGAGGCGACACCCCTCGTCGCCGTCGCCACCGCGCTGACCACCCACACCATCTATCGGAACCTCGTCTGGGGCCTCGTCATCATCGCCATCACGATGATGCTTGGCCGCGTCTGGTGCAACTGGATGTGCCCCTTCGGCATCCTCCACCACTTCTTCGGCTGGATCGGCAACCGTCGCAACGTCAAGCAAGCCATTGAGGTCAACCGCTACCGCAAAATCTACGCAATTAAATACTACATCCTCGCCATCATGCTCATCATGGCCTCGGTCTGGATCCTCCCCACAATCTGGCACGCCCCCGGCCAGATCGCCGACGCCTACAACGGCGCCGCCCTCAAATCCACCGGCACCGCCCGACTCGTCGACGCCCTCGCCCTCGGCATCACTCGCTCCGCCGCCCAACATAAACACGACAACGCCAGCCTCCAGATCGGCCTCCTCGACCCCATCGCCCTCACCGTCCGCTCCATGACCACAAGCGTCCTCCCCTCCGTCCAAAAAGCCAGCGAGTCCGTCTACACCGATAATCGCGAATATATGTGGGGATGGATCGTCGGCGTCCTCTTCATCGCCCTGCTCGTCGCCAACTGGTGGATCCCCCGCTTCTTCTGCCGCGTCCTCTGCCCCCTCGGCGCACTCCTCGGCATCTTCTCCCGCTTCGCCCTCTGGCGCATCGACCGCGACCCCGTCCGCTGCACCGATTGCGACCTCTGCCTGAAAAGCTGCGAAGGTGCCTCCGACCCCCACAAGGACCTCCGCAAGTCCGAATGCTTCGTCTGCCTCAACTGCATCGAAGACTGCCCCCACGACGCCCTCACCTTCCGCTTCCTCCCCCGCAAGGCCAGCGAAGTCGCCTACCCCGAGGTCGGTCGCCGCCAAATCCTCCTTGCCGGCCTCGCGGGCCTCATCACCCTGCCCATGGTCCGCCGCTCCGGCCTCGTCACCAAGAACTTCCAGCGCCAGGCCATGCGCCCCCCCGGCTCCGTCGGCGAAGACGAATTCCTCCGCCGCTGCATCAAGTGCGATCAATGCATCCGCGTCTGCCCCACCAACGTTCTCCAGCCCGCCCTCTTCGAAACCGGCGCCGAGGGCCTCTGGACCCCCATCATGATCTCCAAGATGGGCTGGTGTGAACTTAACTGCACTCTTTGCTCCCAGGTCTGCCCCACTGGTGCCATCCGCGAGATCTCCATCGAGGAAAAACTCGGCATCGGCCCCTTCGAATCCACTGGCCCCATCAAAACCGGCACCGCCTTCTACAACCGCGGCCGCTGCCTCCCCTGGGCCATGGATACCCCCTGCGTCGTCTGCGAGGAAGTCTGCCCCGTCAGCCCCAAAGCCATCTTCACCCGCATCCACAAGGACACCGATCGCTTCGGCAATCCCATCGAGCTTAAGCTCCCCTTCATCGACCCCGTCAAATGCATCGGCTGCGGCATCTGCGAACACGAATGCCCCGTCAAGGACGACCCCGCCGTTTACTGCACCGCCATCGGTGAAACCCGTAGCGAAGACCGCTCCCTCCTCCTCGGACTCGTCGAAGGCACCGCCCAGGATCTCATCTCAATCGGCTAACGCCCCCGTCTCACCGTGGCCGTATCGGTGTCTCCTCCGAACTCCTCTCCCACGCGGGATCGGCCGGGAGTGGGCCGACTCACCCAGTGCCCCGAGTCAAGTTCTTCACATCGTCCTCCTTCTTATACGCATCCCAGGTAACGATCGCCGGCCGATCGCATGATGCGGCCCGAACGAGACATCCCCGCGAAGGCGGGATCCAGGGCACACTGCTTCGCGCCTCACCTCATCCCGCGAACAAATCCTGGCACCCGTATCACTCCCTCCGCCTCCACACCTCATACCTTCCAAACCGAGCCTCCACCGCAAACTTCTCCCGGATCAACCCCCGAACCGCCGGCAGCGCCAGCCGCGGCTCCGGTCGCTCCGCAGGCGACCAAACCACCACCACATCCTCCCCCGCCCGCTCCAAATTCTCCGCGAACATCTCATCCCGATCCTCATCCACCAGCACCATCCAGCAAATCCCCGACTCCGCGCGAAACGGATCCACCCGCCCCGCCGGCCCATTGATCGACAAATACGGAAACACCCCCAAAACGTTCGCCACAGCCGTTCCCGGCGCCGTCTCACGCCGCAAATACTCCAAAACCGCCTGATACTCCCGCCATCGATCAATCCCCCGATCGCTCCCCCCATCGCGAAACCCAATCTCACACCCATTCGGCACCTCGCTCGGTGCCCCACCTCGCGCCAGCGCCCTCAACGCATCCCCACTCGATTCCCAGCTCAACCGCTCCGGCGAACGTGGACCCACAAAATAAAGAACCAAACAAAGCATCACATAGCGCTCAACAATTCCAACCCACCGGACACTCAGCAACAGCCCCGCCGGCACCACAATCGCCATTCTCGTGAACAAATCACGCGGTAACGACAAATAAACATGCTCCGTCGGATGAAGCGCTTTCCACGCCAACGCCCCAGCAATCCCCAGCACCATCATCACCGCAAACGATCGCAGTCCGCGCGGCCCCACCACCACAACCAACGCACAACTCACCAGCCAAAACCCCGTTCCTCCCGTCCTCAAATCCATCACCACCGATCCCACCATCTCCCCAACCCCCTTCTTCGCATACGGCCCCCCATACGAAGCCACCGCCAGCCCCCTCACCCAATCCCCCACCAATCCGTTCGCAACGATCGGCACCAGCAACAATGCCAAACATCCCCCAAACACCACACCCCACACTCCCACTTCCGTCCCCCACCGCCGCATCTCCCTCCACCCCCCGCCCGACCCCACAATCACCGCTCCAATCGCCGGAAACATCATCACCACATGCGGCCGCACCACCGCCGCAACCGCCGTCAACATCGCCGAAGCCGCCACCGCCCGACGCCCCGGCCACCCGTCCACCCACAACATCCCCACCGCCGCCAACAGCGCCGCCTGCCAGTCGCGCTCTGGTATCATCATATAATTGCAGTTAATGTAGTATCCGATCAGCCCCGCAATCGCCGCCGCCCCCGGCACCCAGCACCCCAGCCGCCGCCCGCTCCAAAACCAAAGCGTCACCAAAAGTCCCACGAACAAACCCAGATCAAACGCCTGATAAGGCGCCGTCCGCCCCCATCCAAACACCTTCCCCAAAACCCAGCACAAGTAAATATGTCCCGGGAAGTTGTACGCCGCAACGTCGCGATACGGCATAACCCCACGGTCCCACCCCATCGCCAAACTCGCGAACGCATCCACATCCCGAAACCACGGCCGCGCCAAATACGTCGGTGCCCACACCACCAAAAACCCCGCCGACACCACCCCCACAACCAACGGCAATCCCCACCCCAACGCCCGCTCCGCGTTCCGATCCAAATCCTCCACAATTCGCGAGCACCACCGCCCCACCACTGTCCCAGGCCGCCGGCCCCCATACCCCCGCGCCACCAACACAACCAACCCCAACCCAAGCAACCCCGTCTCAACCCGTCGCTCCCGCATCGCCGAGGGCGTGAACCCCCATAGTTCCGGTGCCAGCATCACCACCGCCATCAGACCCACGGCAACCCCGCCGCGCACAGCCCACCGCCCGATGAATCCACGATCCATGATCTCGGCCCAATCTCATACCCGAAACCCGCTCAATCCGCCCCCTCCCCAACTCCCAAGTAGCGCCCCAACAACGCCGGCAGCTCGCCGCTGAACTTGCTCCGCGGCATCACCTCATCACACCCGGCCCCCCGCGCCTCATCCAGTCGCGCCGTATCCACATGCGACCCAAATGCCACGAACGCCGTCCCCACTTCCGCCACCCGTCGATACTCCGCAATCGCGTCCGCTCCCGTCAGCGTCCCCGCCGCCAAATCCAGAAAAACCACCCTCGGCCGCTTCTCGGCAATCAACGCCGTCGCCAGCGCCACATTCCCCGCCGTCCCCACCTCAAACCCCAGCGCCGCCGCCGTCCCCGTCACCTTCGAGGTGAAAATCAAGTCACGCGTCAACAACAATCCACCACCCAAGTCCTCGCCGCTCATGGCCACACCTCCGGCCGAAACAACCCCTCAATCGTCTCCACGCTCATCCCCTCAAGACTCTCGACCACCGCGTCCGCCCCCGCCTGCCTCAACGCATCCGCCGCATAACTATTCGGCACCCCAACCACCCACATTCCTGCCGCTTTCCCCGCCTCGATCCCCGGCAAACTATCCTCCACCACCAGACAATGACCCGCCTCAAGGTCCACTCCACACGCCGACCTCAACGCATCCAACGCCAGCAAATAACCCTCCGGGTCCGGCTTGCACCGATCCACATCCTCCGCCGCGATCACCGCCGAAAACGCCTCGCCCAAACCCATCCGCCCCAGCGCATGCAAGATCTCCCCCCGCAACGCCCCCGAGCAAATCGCCACCGGCCACCGCTTCGCCAATCGCTCCACACACTCCGCACCACCCGGAAAATACCGCAACCCAGCATCCGCATGCTTCAAATAAAGCACAGCCTTCCGCTCGATCAATTCCGCCACGAACGCCGAGTCCGCAACCCGCCCCGCATCACGCACGGCCGCCGTGAAGCAACCTCGATCATCAAATCCCAGATACCGTTCTTGATAATCCCGCTCCGTCAGCACAATCCCCTTCTCTCCAAGCACATCCCGAAACAGCTCAAAATGCAGGTGTTCGTCATCAACCAGCACCCCATTGAAGTCAAAAATCACGGCACGAATCATCATCCTCGTTCCCCATGAACCATCCGCTCCCGGTCGAATCTCCAACCGCACCTACCATACCCCCCGCCCGCTCCCCAACGCGACCCACGAGCGTCACCCGCCTACTGCGAAATCCGAGGATCGCCTTGCCCCTGACTGACCCAGAGGCTGTTCGGTTCCGATTCGCCCTGGACCAAGGTCATCCC
The DNA here is from genome assembly GCA_041750675.1 of Isosphaeraceae bacterium. Lineage (GTDB taxonomy): Bacteria > Planctomycetota > Planctomycetia > Isosphaerales > Isosphaeraceae > BPJS01. The sequence continues at coordinate 6,418 of JBGSYY010000183.1, forward strand.
CGCGCAGGCGGGAATGACATCAACGGCACCAGACAACCTGAACTTCAATCGTACCGTTCCGACTTCCTCCACTCGCCTTTTTCAACGGTGCGTGGAAGCATGGTCGTATCTGCGTCCATCTCCAAAAATCTGCGGATAGCCCTCTCTCGACTCCTCTCTGCGGTCTCCTCTCCCCTTTGCGTCTTTGCGTGAAAGCAATGTCCAACCTGCGTCGCTCTTCGAAATCCTCGGATCGCCTTTCTGACCAGCCCCCCAAACTCTTTTTTCGATAATCACCAATTCCTCAACCGACCATCACTTTTGAATCGTCCGACCTCGCACTTTGATCAATCCCCCTTCAAGGCTCAGAGAGAACCCCAGCATGACTCCCCTCGCCGCCCTCCTCTTCACCATCCCAATCGCCGAGCTTGAGTCCCACTTCCTCGCCTGGCTCGAAACCTATGTCGAGGAACTCGCCCCCCGCAACGCCACCGAAATCTTCCTCGTCTCCCGCATCATCCAGGCCGTCGTCCGCCTCCAACTCTCCGCCGACAACGAACCCGCCGGGCTTCCCGACGCCGGCTGGCTCCGCTACGAAACCGCCGCCGACCGCCTCTTCCGTCAATCCCTCACCGCCCTCGAAAAATACCGCCGCGCCTTCCCCGTCACCGAACCTCTCCCCACGCCCAAGCCGACGCCCACCCCGGTCGCCACCCAGCCCGTTCCGCCCAACCCCTCAACCCAGACTCGCCCATCCTCACCAACCCCGAATACACCCAGGCCACCCACCCTCGTCGCCCCCACCTCGCAATCCCCCCACCAAACCATCGCCCCGAACCATCCACGATCCACGGCCAACCACCCCAACAACACAAACACAAACGCAACCAACCCCCAACGCGCCTACGGTACCTGAGAAGCACCCTGTCCACTCGCAAAACGGTAAACTATGGGAAAGCAACTTCCCGACCGTTCCGCGAGGCCCCACATGTCCGTACTCCTCACACTCGCCGCCGCACTCGCCCTCGCCCAGCCCAGTAACTCATACACAAACCCCGTCTACACCCACGACTTTCCCGACCCCTACGTCATCCGCCACGACGGACGGTTCTTCGCCTACGCCACACAGACCCGCGACACCGGCTTCCAGGTCATGGACTCCCCCGACCTGGTCCACTGGACTCCCCGCGCGCTCGATTTCAACGTCCCCTGGTCCCGCCAGCACCTCTGGGCACCCGAAGTCTACGTCCGCGACGGCACCTTCTATCTCACCTATTCAGCCCTCGACCCCGAATCCAAAAAACACCACATCGGCATCGCCACGGCAACCCACCCCACCGGCCCCTTCACCCACCGCGCCCTCCTCGTCCGCGGCGACGACAATCGCACCGGCGTCATCGACGCCACCATCGCACTCGACGATCACGACATCCCCTTCCTCGTCTACTCCGAGGAAAACCCCCGCCGCATCGTCGCCCGCCGCCTCCGCGACGACCTCCTCGCCACCCAGGGCGATCCCATCGAGTTGATCCGCCCCGATCGCGACGACGAGGCCGGCGTCGTCGAAGCCCCCACCATCGTCCGCCGCGACGGAATGGTCCACCTCTTCTATTCCGGAGGCCCCTTCCAGGGCACCAAACAAGGCGACAGCTACTCGGTCCGACACGCCGTCGCGCCCACCCTCCTCGGCCCCTACACCAAGTCCGACACGCCCCTCCTCTCCACACGCCCCGGCCAAGTCTACGGCCCCGGCCACCAGTGTGTCATCCAATCCGAGGATGGCACCTGGTGGATGCTCTACCACGCCTGGGACGCCCAGAATCAGCCCCGCTACGGCAGTAACCCCCTCGGCCGAACCCTCCGCCTCGACCCGCTCACCTGGATCGGCGCAACTCCCAAGATCAACGGCCCGACCCTCACCCCCCAACCCGCCCCCGGTGGATGATCCCCACGCCAGGCCCTACACTGATCTTCAGCCACGAACCCCAAACGCCTCCCTGAGAATGGCAACTGGCCCCGACTCTTCAAGCGGCCTGTCCCCAGACGCCATTCGCGTCCCAACCGAGACGAGGGCTTTCTCCCATGTCCACCACGACGCCCGCTCCCGCCCCGGCCCGAACCCAACCCGGCCGCCCACTCAACGACGTCACCATCGGCGAATACCTCATCCGACGCCTCCAGGCCCTCGGCGTCGCCCACGTCTTCGGCATCCCCGGCGACTACATCCTCGGCCTCTACAAAATGCTCGAGGAAAGCCCCATCGAACTCGTCGGAATGACCCGCGAAGACTCCGCCGGCTTCGCCGCCGACGCCTACGCCCGCGTCCGCGGCCTCGGCTGCCTCTGCGTCACTTACTGCGTCGGCGGCCTCAGCGCAGCCAACTCCGTCGCCGGTGCCTTCGCCGAGAAATCCCCCGTCGTCGTCCTCAGCGGCTCACCCGGCCTTTCCGAACGCGACCGCAACCCCCTCCTCCACCACAAGGTCAAGGACTTCGAAACACAGTACGAAGTCTTCCAGAAAATCACCGCCGCCTCCGCCGTCCTCTCCGACCCCCTCACCGCCGCCATCCAGATCGACCGCTGCCTCAACGCCGCCGTTCGCTACAAGCGCCCCGTCTATCTCGAAATCCCCCGCGACTGCCTCGATAAACCCCTCCTCACCCCCAATCACGCCCCAGCCGACCCCGTCCCCCCCAGCGACCCCGACGCACTCCGCGAAGCCCTCGACGAAGCCGAGGCCATGCTCCGCCGCGCCAAACGCCCCATGATCCTCGCCGACGTCGAGGTCCACCGTTTCAGCCTCCAGGACCCCATGCTCGCCCTCGCCGAAGGTGCCGGCCTGCCCATCGCCACCACCATCCTCGGCAAGTCCGTCATCAGCGAGGCCAACCCCCTCTTCGTCGGCGTCTACGAAGGCGCCATGGGCCGCGAGGAGGTCACCCGTTACGTCGAGTCCTCCGACTGCCTGCTCATGCTCGGCTGCTTCCTCACCGACATCAACCTCGGCATCTTCACCGCCCAGCTCGACCCCGCCCATTGCATCAACGCCACCAGCGAAGATCTCCAGATCCGCCATCACCACTACCGCGACGTCCGCCTCGACGACTTCATCCACGGCCTTCGCCAACGCAACCTCAAGCTCACTGCCCCACCCGTTCCGCCCCGCCCCGCCCCGCACGCCCATTGGACCGCGAAACCCGATACCCCGGTCACCTCCGCCCGCCTCTTCGCCCGCCTCAACGCCATGCTCGACGACCGCACCGTCGTCATCGCCGATATCGGCGACGCCCTCTTCGGCTCCGCCGACATGACCATGACTCACCGTACCGACTACATCAGCCCCGCTTACTACACCTCCATGGGCTTCGCCGTCCCCGCCTCCGTCGGCGCCGGCTTCGCCCTGCCCGAAAGCCGCGTCCTCGCCATCGTCGGTGACGGCGCCTTTCAAATGACCGGCATGGAGCTTTCCACCATCGCTCGCAACGGCCTCAACCCTATCGTCGTCGTCATGAACAACAAGGGCTACATGACCGAACGCTTCCTCCTCGAAGGCTCCTTCAACGACATCCATAACTGGGCCTATCACAAACTCCCCGAAGTCCTCGGCACCGGCCTCGGCATCGAGGTCCATACCGAGGCCGAACTCGACGCCGCTCT
>JBGSYY010000184.1:0-2477 GCA_041750675.1 Isosphaeraceae bacterium
AGCACCGCCACCTGTTCGACAACCAGTTCGCGCACCTCGGCCGCCGTCACCTCGCGCGGCCGCCGTCCAAAATGCGAGCGATCCGCAAACCCAGGATGCGCCCCAACCACCACCCCCCGATCGCGGGCCAGTTCCAGCGTCCGCGTGATGGCCTTCGGGTCGCCCGCATGCGCTCCGCAGCCGACACTCGCACTCGTGATCCGCCCGATCAGCTCCGCGTCCCACGGACACCCTTCGCCCAGGTCGGCGTTGAGATCAACCGATCGCATCATGACAGCACGAACACCTCAATCTCAAGGAAAACGCCGATCGGCCCAGAATCCGACGAATAGCCGCGCCCGACTTGCAGATCATCTTGGAGTCACGAACGCTCAAAGCAAAGTCCCGCGCAACGCGTGGAATCTTTCCGCGTCGATCGGACGAAAAACCATCTGATCGCCCGCTCGAATCGGAAAATGCTCCCGTTCGAGATCAACAATCCGAACCGGCGTTCGACCAATTACGTGCCAGCCGCCTGGACTGTCTTGGGGATAAATTCCCGTCTGCCGACCCACCAGGGCCACCGACCCCGCCTCGACTCGCGTTCTCGGCTCCACGCGGCGCGGCAATCCGGCCAACCGCTCCGGCAAGAACCCGCAATAGGGAAACCCCGGCAGAAATCCCAGGGCGAACACACGAAATGCCGTACCCGAATGCAGTCCAACCACCTCGTCAACCGTAAGACCCAACCGCCCAGCGACCTCCCGAAGATCGACCCCATCGTAAAGCACCGGGATCTCGATCACATGCGATGGCGTCGATCGCAACCCTTCCCGTTCTGCCAGCCCCAGCAACCGATCCCGCAAACTGAGCGGATCAACCTCAGCCAGATCATAGTGAACCGCAACCGACTCATACGCCAGAACCACGTCAGTGACCCCCGGCAAACCCCGAAGTGCCTCCCCGTGAGCGCCCGACCAGGCCGCGGCCTGATCGGGATCGACGAACCGAGCCAGCCACGCCTGGTCGCCCAGCGGATCGAGCCTTGAAATCATCGAGCAGCCTCCTCGCCGTTCGACGACTCCGCCACGCGATCGCCCCCGCGCGGCGGCGGATGCCGGAAATATCCCGGGTCTTCCAGCCCGAAAGCATCCGCCACGCGATTGAAAAACGCAAACAGAGCCGTGATATACACACATTCGGCAATCTGCGGATCGGTCCAACCATGCCCGCGCAATTGTTTCACCTCGGCGTCTGTCGTCTTATAGGCGTGCTTGGTCACCAGGCCGACAAACTCCATCAAGGCCCGCTCAGCGGCATTCAATGCGGCACCATCGAGGTCGCGCCGGCTCAGCGCCTCATGAACTCGCGCGTCGGATTCCTGCAACTGCAGGAAAAAGGCGTGCGCACCCGTTCAGTAAGGACATTGGTTGAGCGCCGAGACATACGTGGCGATCATCTCCTTGAGCCGCCGCGACAGATGCCCATCGGCGAAGTGGATGCGATCCGACATTGCCGTAATATCACGGAAGAAGTCGGGTCGAAGGCTCAGGCACTTGAGAATGCCCGGAATCTCGGGCCGACCCGGGTTCGCGGCGAACCAATCGTCATACGCCTTGGCGATCGGCCCCGACGCCTCGCTCTCCTCGATCCAGCGGATTCGGGCCATCGACGATTGGCTCCCGACGTACAATAGACTTGAGACAACGCACGACATTCATCTTACCCGACTAGCTTGGTCTCTGAGGGAGAGTCACCCGATGGGCATCGCCGGCGTGCTGGGCCTTTGGGCCATGAGTCTGCTCCTGGCGAGCGACGCACCGGCGACAGCCGCCGACCGAATCACCCTGCGCGACGGTACGGCCGTCCTGGGCCAGGTCGCCAATCCCAACGATCGCGGCAAGCTCATTTTGCTGGTGCGCCGTGATTGGGCGCGTCAGGCGATTCCCGATCGCGCCAAAACCTGGGAAGCCGCCGAAACCCGCGCCGCCGCTCAGGCCCGCGCCGACCGACTTCGCCGGCTCGAGGAATGGCAACAACAACGATCGACCGCCGAGGGCGCGGCCGATCCCCTGCTCCGTCAGATCGAGACGGCGGTCGGTCGATTGAAAAACGACGATGCCCGAGCCTCACGGGTGATGTCGGTCTCCCTCGATCGTCGCGAGATCACGAAGCTGGAAACCCAGACGCCCGCTGTGGGTCGCCTCTTGCGGCTGGGCTGGCGGGCGGGATTCGCGGATGTGGAGACGATGGACCCGGAGCAACTGCGACAGGCCCTCGAAGGCCGCAATTTCCCGGTCGCAGGCGACGAACCGGTCTCGATCGACGACCTGCTGCCTATCCCCATCGAGACCGAGCCACGCTGGCGGCTGCGTCGGGCGGCCAGCGAGCTGAAAAATGACCGCTCCGCCTGGCTGATCCGCTACGGCGAAACCCTCATGGCCGATGGCGGCCAGGGTCAGGCCGCGCTCAACCCCTCCCAACTGCTGGGCGGCCTG
>JBGSYY010000185.1:0-6129 GCA_041750675.1 Isosphaeraceae bacterium
GGGCCGTCAGCCCCAGCAGCGCCAACGCCAGCGCCCGCTGACGAAACACCAGGGCCAGCGCCTCGTCGGCGTCCTGCTTCAGCACCAACCCCCAGCGAAACGAGGGCAGATAGTTCCAGCTCGCCAGCACTTGCTTGTCGCGATAGTCGCGAAACTCGCCGTCGCCCCGTCCCCCCTGAACCGCCTCGACCAGCGGATTCACCTCGCGTCCGCGTGTTGCAAAAGGCACTCCGCCCGAGGTGTCTCCATGCCGCAAGCGGTTCACCACCCTGAGCCGCTCGCCCGAATCCGTCCCCGCGCCGGCCGTGCCCACCACCACCTCACCCGTGCGGCCCAGCCCGCTGTGGTCCTCAAACGCGCGGTCGATCGGCCCCCGGTCGAGCTGCAAGGCGAGCACCCCCGCCAGTCGTCCATCCGCCCCCAGCAGAGGCGTGAACACATAAGCCTCCGGCTCCGTCGTGCCGAACCCATTGGAAAAGTCGGAAATCTCCGGCATCAGCAAGGTCCGCGCGTTCTCAAACGAACGAGCCAGCCGAGGATCGGCGTTGCCCCCCGCGTTAAACGCCGGTATCGGCCCGCGACCCGTATCCGTCCGAAGCAACAGTCGGCCGTCGGCGGCGAACAAGAGCAGCTCGGGGTGCCCCATTGATTCGGAGGCGATCGCCATTTCGCTCCGGCGCGTGTCGAGCAATTTGGTGTCGCCGGCGCTCAGCATATCGCTTGTCTGGGCCAGGCCCGCCGATCGTGCCAACCCCGTCGCCATCGTCAGCCGCTCGCGCGCGTAGGCTTCAACCTCGCGGCCCTTCGATTCGGCAACCGTCCGCAAATGGTCCCGCGCCGTCTCCGCCAGCGAATCGGCCGCCATCCGGAACATCGACACCGTCAGCGCGATCGCCGGCACCAGCGACAATATCAAGATCGCCGCGATCAATTGACCGGCGATCGTCTTGGGCACAAGTCGGGAAAGAAAGGCGAACATGGCGACTCTTCTTCATGTCTCAAACTAGGGAGAACCGCAAGACCCCGACATCTGCCCGTCGGCCTACGACGTCGGCCTCGACCACCGTCCGCCCCAGCCCCGAAATAACGTGTCGATCAGCGTTGCCCACGCGCTCGGCGGCTGCGAGATCGGATACGGCACCGGACGGATCGGATACCGCGAATCCCAGACGATCTCAAACTGACCGTCCCGGCCGATCTTGCCCACCCGCACCGTCTTCCACAGATGCTGCGTCGCCGGGTCGATCGTCACCACGCCCTCGGGCGCGTTCAGGCTCTGCCCGCGCAGCCGCGTCCGCACCTCGTCAACCGCCTCCGTGCCCGCCTCCGTCACCGCCCGCGCCCATAAAAGCGCACCGCAATACGCGGCCTCCATCGGGTCGCTCACCACCCGCGACTCCCCAAAACGCGCCCGAAACGCCGCGATGAACGCCGCGTTCTCCGGCCTCTCAATCGACTGGAAGTAATTCCAGACCGCGTAATGCCCTTCGAGCGCGCTGAGGTTGCCAATCTCCTGGAGTTCATTCTCGGCGATGCTGAACGAAATGACGGGTATCCGTGCGCCATCCCGGCCTTCTCGTTGCAACGCCTCGAAAAACGCCACGTTTGTGTCACCGTTGATCGTGTTCAAGATGACGTCCGGCCGCGCCGCTCGGATGCTCGCGATCGCCGCCGCCACGTCCTTCGATCCCAGAGGCAGATACGTCTCGCCCACCACCTCGCCGTCCAGGGCCGTCACCTGCCGACGGATGATCTCGCCCGCCACCCGTGGAAAAACGTAGTCCGATCCCACGATATAAACCTTACGCCCCACCCGCTCCTGGCTCCACGCCAGGGCCGGCACGATCTGCTGATTCGGCGCAGCGCCCAAATACACGATATTGGGCGAGACCTCGCACCCCTCGTATTGCACCGGATAGAGCAATAGGTGGTTGCTTTGCTCGACCACCGGCTTCACCGCCTTGCGGCTGGCCGAGGTCCAGCAGCCGAACAGCGCCGAGACCTTCTCTTCCGTGATCAACCGCTGCGCCTCGCTGGCGAAAACCGCCTCATCCGATTTCCCATCGGCGATCACCCATTTCACCTCACGCCCCAGCAATCCGCCCCGCGCGTTCACCTGCTCCAGAGCCAGCACCACCGCGTCAATCACCGCCCGCTCGCTCGTCGCCAGCGGCCCCGTCTGCGAGTGCAAAATCCCCACCACAATCGGCCGGCGATCCACCCACGGCTTCCAAACGAACGCCACCAGCAAGACGAGCAATCCCAGCACCGGGATTATCCAGCCGAAACTTAGCAAACTCCGGCGTGGTGGCGGAACGGAAACCATCATCACCTGCGGGGAGGAGCGGCTCGAAGCAGACCACCTCCACGACGATGAGGAGGCGGCCTATTTCCTGTAAGGAGTATACCCGCCCCAAACCTCCGGGCCGATCCTCGCCCGAAGCCATCCCTGGCGGCCAGGAGATGTTTGCGGATTGTGCGGATTATGGGGCTTTCGCCCACCCTCCGCCCAGGTCACGCAATCGGCAATGCCGCCCACCCAGAGCATCACCTGGGAGTTCAATGCTCTCCGAAAATTCGACCCCGGAGGCACCCCCCCCAAAAGCTCATCCCGGCGTATTCCCAAACGAAGTGTCATGACAAGGGCTCTCACCCGACTCCACGAAATGGACCAATTTTCAGAGGAAGCCAAGCCGCGCCCGTCTCAGGCAATTCGCTTCGCGGGAACTCTTCGTTTGGCATCGCGTGTGCAGTATTCCAGGAGAGGCTCGTCGGAGCGTTACTCCGGATCGCGTTCGGCGTGTGGCCCCCCTATTCGTAACTGTAGACCAAACGACCCGCCTTCGGAGTAATCAACCATGCTCGGCACAATCATCGGCTGGATCGTCGTGGGCCTCGTCGCCGGCGGCCTTGCCCGTCTCCTCCATCCCGGTCCCGACTCAATGGGCTTGTTTGCCACCATGCTGCTCGGCATCGGCGGCTCGTTCGTCGGCGGTGCAATCGCCTACGTCCTCAAGCTGGGCACCTCACCCTACGATCCTGGCGGCTGGATCCTCGCCACCATCGGCGCAATCATCCTGCTCGCCATGGGCTGGTTCGGTTCACGCTCCCGCGCCACCACCGTGTAAACCGCCTTGCTCCTTTGAAATCCACTCAGACCAGCCCATCCATGCGGGGCTTTGGAATGAAAAACAATCTTGGCGGTTTCTAGGCCACCTCCTTCTCAGTACACGCAGTTCTTTGTTCGGAGACTATCGAATGACTGATATGAAACCCCATCGTCCCACTTTCCGAAGCGCCATCCTTTGCGGACTACCTGCATTGGCCGTGCTACTCGTCGGCTGCGGTGGCATGGAAGACACGGCCACCACGCCCAAGACCGACGGCGTCACCCCACGCGAGGCCATCAACGCCAACCCGTCCACCGCCCCCGCCCCGATCGACGGCGCAGCCACCCCAGGCATTATCACCGAAACGCCGCCCACCGTCGTCGACCCTGTGGCCACTCCGACCATCGAACCGCCCCGCGTCGACCCGCCCAAGGGGGACGAGGCCGAGCCAATCGTCATCGAGGAACCCGCGCCCAGTTCAGGCGATCCAAAGACCGACTCGAAGTAGGTTCAGAACCATCTCAAAACGGCCAGAAACTCTACGATCGTCGAGTCCTCGGAAACCATGGTGCGCGGTCAGTCTCGCCCAGGCGCGAATCCAGGCAGGGGAAGCTTCTCAATACCTGGTTCACCGCCTGCGCGGGGCAAGACTCGTCCAGCGAGCGACTGGTATCGCACACCCTGAGAATGAATACCTGAGTCGTCCGTTTCCATCGATGCTGTCCCGACGACGGGGCGGCATCCCTTCCCCTCACTTTTCATGATGTCCAGACCAATCGGCCTGAATCATTTTTCCATCTGAAACACCTCCTCCAGAGGTCGCCCGAACTCCCTCGCGATCCGAAACGCCAGCTCCAGCGAGGGATAGTATTTACCCTTCTCCAGCGCGATCACCGTTTGCCGGGTGATGCCCACGCGGTCGGCCAGGTCTTGCTGCGTCAGCTCGCCCGCCTCGAATCGAAGCTGCCGAATCCGGTTGCTGATCGTGATCTTATCCATCGGCCAGCCTCCGGTAGCTCGCGACGATCAACGCGTAATACACGACATTCGCAACGACGAACCCCGCGAACAGCAGATGCACGCCGATCAACGCCTGACGTAACGGGATCACCAGCCCCGCGCCCGCCTCGACGGCCGAAGCCGCCTTCACCCCAACCGTCAGCGCCCAGACCATCGCCACCAGGCACCAGCTCATCACCAGCACCGCCAGCAGAATGCCCGACAGCTTCGCCGCCTTCAGTTCGATCGCCCGGTCCAACTCATCCAGCTCCGGCGCTCGACCGCCGACGCGAGCCAGGGTCCCTTTTGTCGCTTTGTAGATGGTCGAGGAGGCGGCGTAGACGGATCCTGGTCACCGTTGTGGCCACCCAATCCAGGTCGGCCACGGCTGTGTCCGCCGGAGAGGGCCTCCCGCCTCGAACGGCGCGCCCCATACTCCTGGCTGGAACAACGCGTCAGAGATCGCTTATGATGATTTCGCTTCCGGCTCGAACGACACGGGAATGCTGAGGGCCGAAACCCATGAGTGAATACCAATACTACGAATTCCGCGCCGTCGACCGCCCACTCGACAAGAAGGAGATGGCGGCTCTTCGCGCCCTCTCGACCCGGGCCGAGATCACACCCACGAGTTTGACCAACACGTATCAATGGGGTGACTTCAAAGGCAACCCGGTCGCTCTGATGGATCGCTACTTCGACGCGTTCGTCTATGTCGCCAACTGGGGCACTCACCGCTTGATGCTGCGGCTTCCCCGGCCGTTCGTCGACGTCGCCACGATCAAGGAGTATTGCGACGGCGCAGTCGTCACCGTCACGGCCCGCAAGGAACACCTCGTGCTCGACTTGCGATCCGAGGACGAGGAGGGCGAAGGGTGGGTCGATGGAGAAGAATGGATGCCTTCGCTGATCTCGATCCGCGACGAGCTGATGCGCGGTGACCTACGGGCGCTCTACCTCGGCTGGCTCGCATGGGTGCAGGAGGGGGGCTGGGACGGCCAGGACGGAGACAATGACGCCGCGCGTGAGCCTCCCGTCCCTCACGGCCTGGCAAAGCTCTCAGCGCCGTTGCGATCACTGGCCGACTTCCTGCGGCTCGACGACACCTTGATCTCGGCGGCCGCGGCCGGTAGTCCCGGCGAGGCCACCGCGGCGGCCTCGTTCACGGAGATGGCGAGTTGGGTCAAGACGCTCCCCCCTGCCGACAAGGATGCGTTCCTGTTGAAGTTTCTGGCCGGCGATGGAGGCGCAGCGACTAGGGCCGAGCTAACGAATCGATTCCAGAAGGCGGCCGCGCTCGGACGACCGAAACAACCTATCCCCGCCGATCGAAGGACGATCTCCCAACTACTCGCGGCACGCGACGCATTGGCCGAGGAGAAGAATCGCAAGGTGGCCAAGGAGAGAGCTCGCCGAGAGCGTGATCAGATCGCGGCGCGAGCGCGTTATCTGGACGAACTGGCGACACGCGAGGCGCAGACCTGGAAGGAAGTCGAACATTTGATTGACAAGAAGCACCCCGAGGAATACGACCGAGCCGTGAGCTTGCTGGAGGACCTGCGCGACCTCGCCGAACGCTCCGGCCAGATCGAGGAGGCTGCCAGTCGGATTCGTGAGATCCGCCAGCGACACAAATCCAAGACGAGCTTGACCCGGCGGCTCAACGAGAAAAACCTCGGCCGTTGAAGTCGCTCCGCGAGGCCGTTGATCGGCGGCCCCTGCCCTCCAGCGTGTTGCAAAAGAATGATGATATGTATGTTTTGTGGACGTGTTGGCTCATGCCTCAATCATCAGTGAGTCGGTCTGCGCTCGGTAGTTCTCGGCGTAAGGGCCGTCTTGGGCCATCAGGTCGTCGTGGCCGCCTTGCTCGATGATTCGGCCGGCGTGCAGTACGGCGATCGCATCGGCGCGGCAGACGCTCGACGCCTTGTGCGAGACGACGACCCGCGTCGACGTTCGACCCTCTTGGGCCTGCAGCGCGTCCTGAATTCGGCCCTCGGTCTCGGCGTCGAGGGCGCTC